>SOHS01000106.1 GCA_004377135.1 Dehalococcoidia bacterium
GGCGGAGCCATTGGCTTTGGTTTGTTCCTTTTGATTGCCTTAGTCTCCCGTGGCGGCATGGGTTGGGGAGATGTCAAGCTAGCTGCCCTGATTGGTCTGGCTACCGGCTTTCCTCTGGTTTTTCTATCCATTATTATGGGGGCTATCCTCGGTGGCATAGTGGCGGTGGCTTTAGTGATAGCCAAAAAGAGAAAACGCCGGCAGACGATCCCCTTTGGTCCCTTCCTGGCCGTGGCTGCCATGATAACATTGCTGTGGGGAAGCAACATAATGAACTGGTACCTGGGACTAATGTAGCTCAGGCAGACTTATCTTCTTCTGAACAGGGCAAAGAAACGGTCTTGATATTCCGGGAATAGACCCCAGCGGTTTAACTCAATCACCAACTCCGGGGCTCGGGAAAGGTTGCGACTTGCTTTCTCGAAAAGCTCTTCGATGTAATCCCGGGCGCCTTCGGGCACTCCGCTGGAATCTATGTCTAAAAAGCCCTTGCGATTAAATTCGGCCATATTAGTACGAGCCGACTTGTTAGTTAGCTCATAGATGAACATAAGCAAGGATACATCCCATAGTTCCTCCACCCCCTTTATTATGGTGCTTAAGGGGTTATGCTGCTCCTCTAGTTGGGAGCTGAGCTTGTCTATCACCTGTTTGATAGGCTCGGAGACGACGTTCATTCCCCCGGGTTCGTTCTTATATCGGTAAAAAATGCCCGATTCATAAGGGCGCTCCCGAGCCATCATAGATATGTATTTTTTTGCCTGCTCGCTAAAGCCTTCGACATTGACCAGGTAAGCAGGGGTAACAATTTTGGGCCTTTCCGCAATTACCTTTCCATCCCTGACCACACTAAGGTTTCCCACCAGTTCCGTGACAACGTAATAATCAATGACAGAACTGCCGAAAGTGTCCAGCTCTCGCCGTGGCGCTCTTATTAATTCCGTCTGATCCAGAGCATGTTTAATCTTGTCATCGGCTTCCATACTAATTCCACCATCTACATTTTAAACAAACATCTTGACCGTGTAAAAGTTACGTTTTACTTTATCCTTGCCGGCAATTATGCTGCCCATTTCGGTGCTATGACCGGGAACGAGGTATTCTACATCAAGCTGAGACAGCTCATCAATGCTCTTCTGTAACAAGGAAGGGCTGCCACCAGGAAAGTCAGTCCTGCCTATGCTGCCAGCAAAGACAACGTCGCCGCTTATCAATATTTTATCCTTTTCCAGATAAAGGCAAACAGAACCAGGGGAATGTCCCGGTGTCAAGAGAACCTTGACCGCCACCTTATCATCTTTAGCCCCCAGAACCAAATCGCCCTCCTTAAGATAAAAGGAAGGGTTAACCTGCGGCGGTTTACCGCCGAACATCTGAAAGAAACTCATCCCTATCGTGCGATAAAATTCATCCTCCTCACGGGATAAAGTAAACAAAGCACCGTTTTTTTCCACTACCAATTCAGCAGCTTCAATATGGTCAGGATGGCTATGGGTGGCAATCACCAGACCAATATCCTCCATCTTGAAGCCATCGTTCTCCATAGCCTGAGCCAGCGAATCAAAACAGGGCTCACCAAGCTCATCCCTGGTATGGCCTGGGTCAACTAATACGTGCGGACGATCCCCCCTTAAAACCGAGGGCCAGAGAATAGCATTGCAGTTATTGCCTCTGCCCTCCCACACATAACAATA
>SOHS01000051.1 GCA_004377135.1 Dehalococcoidia bacterium
TATAAGCCGTGAAAGTGGTAGCAATTGTTGGTATGGCTGGTGCGGGCAAGTCGGAAGTGGCCAGGGTGTTTGAAAAACATGGCTTTCAGAAGGTACGGTTTGGAGATATAACGGACGAGGAACTTAAGAACAAAGGACTGGAGTCGGATGAGAAGAATGAGTGCTGTATCAGAGAGCAACTGAGAAAAAAGCATGGGATGGCTGCTTACGCCAAATTGAACTTGCCCAGGATTGATAGCTCACTGAAATCATCGAATGTTGTGGTAGATGGGCTTTACTCCTGGGAAGAGTATATTTTATTGAAGGAATACTATGGCGGGCAGTTCACCACGGTTGCCGTCTGGGCATCGGCCGCAACCAGGCATGGAAGGCTTGCTCATAGAGCAAAGCGGCCCTTAACGCTTAAGGAAGCAGCCAGTCGAGATAAGTCCGAGATAGAGAATATAAACAAGGGCGGGCCAATCGCCATGGCCGACTTTACCATAGTAAATGAGGTTTCGCTGGAAAAACTGGAAAAGGAAACGGAACGAGTTATATCCGCTTTGAAATGAAAAAGGAAACCAGGCCGGATATCGATGAATATTTCCTGAAGATAGCTTCCGTGGTGGCGGAACGCTCCACTTGCCAGCGTCACCATGTAGGCGCTGTGGCGGTGAAGGACAAGCACATATTAGCCACTGGATACAATGGGGCCGCCGCAGGACTTAAAGATTGTCTTGAACTCGGCTGCCTCAGGGATGAGTTGGGCATAGAATCTGGAACCAGGCAAGAAGTATGCCGGGGTATTCATGCCGAGCAGAATGTCATCATACAGGCATCACTCCATGGGGTGAGTCTTGAGGGCGCCACGATTTATGTTACCCATTCGCCGTGTGTGCTCTGCGCCAAGATGCTAGTCAATGCCAAAATAAAGCGCTTTGTAACCTTTGGCAGCTATGCTGACGACTCCTTTATAGACCTGTTTCAGGAAGCTGGAATAGAGTTTGACCTACACAAAAAACCACCCTCCGAGATAACTTACCTGCCCTGAAACGAAAGCCTCTTTTCTGTCATTGTGAGGAGCTTTGTGACGAAGCTGCCTCAGGGGTGAGCTCCTCCCCTATACTCAGGATGGCATTCTAGATGGGATTGCCGCGCCTTCGGCTCGCAATGACATGAGGGCCTACCGTACCTTCCCCCTGGCGAGCGAGGCAAAGATGCCGCCGAAGCAGAGAATGGCGAAAATGATGAACGCTGTCTTTATGCTTTGCTGGAAAAGTGGATAGTATTCAGGCGTAATTTGAACTCTCCCGATGTACAGGGTAAACATCAACATGGCGATTCCCATACTGAGGACCATGCCCACCTGTTGCATTGTTGCCAGCATTGCTGAAGCTACCCCGTAAGCCGTATTCGGGGCAGAACTCATAACCGCGTTGGTATTTGGAGACACGAAAAGAGCAAAGCCAAAACCAATCAAGAGCAAATTGCCTATAATGAGCCCCAGGGGAGTTGCTTCATTTAGAAAGATAAAGATGATAAGTCCTATGGTGGTCAACGCCATTCCTGCGGAGGCAATTAGCCTTGGTTCAATCCTGTCCGAGAGCCTGCCGGCAAGCGGTGAAAAAATAGCCTGCATAGCGGGCATGGCGACCAGAATCAAGCCGGCACTTCCAGGATTGAAGCCCTTCAGGTACTGCAAATAAAGACTCATGAGGAAAGTTATAGCGAATGTGGCACTGTAATTAATCAACGCTGCCAGGTTGGAGAGGGTAAAGGCTTTGCTGTTTCTAAAGAGATTTACATCGAGGACCGGGCTTCTTGTTCTCATCTCCCATCTGACGAATGCTGAAAGCCCTATAATGCCTCCGATAATCAACCCCACTCCTGACATCGCCGGCAGGAGAGTAAAACCGTATACCAGCGCTACAAGCCCAAGGATGTAGATTACGGAGCCGGCAAAATCGAATTTCTCACCCTTTGCCCCGGTCCACTCACCTTTTAGCTTCCATAAAACGACGCCGATAACTGCAAGTCCCAGGAGTGCACCAAGGAAAAAGATGCTCCTCCAACCAAGACGTTCTGTCAGGACCCCACCCAGAACCGGGCCCAGGGAAAGGCCAATATATGCTGCCGCGACATATATCCCCAGGACTTTCCCCCTCTCGTTGGCGGGAAATACCGTAGTAAGCAATGCTGCTGCGGTCCCGGCGAGCATGGCACCACCGACTCCCTGGAAAACCCGCCAAGAAATAAGCATAGTGGCGGAGTTTGCCATCCCTGAAAAAAGAGACGAGAGCGTGAAGATAACTATGCCACAGGTGAAAATCTTCTTCCTGCCATATATGTCTGCTATTCTGCCTAAGGGGACAAGAAGGGCTGCCGAGGACAAGAAATAAGCGGTAGCAATCCAGCCTAGCGTGACTGCATCCAGTGCTAGCTCTTTCCCGATTGTGGGGAGAGCAATATTCACAGCGGAGCCCATAAAAGGGAAAACAAACACGGCAATCGTGACGACGAGAAGTACCACTCTTTTGCTGGTACCATTGTCTGTAGGGGTATCCATAACCAGCCAGTTTAACTTATTTAGTGAGAACTTTTCTAGCTCTGGTTCGCATTCTTTGAGCAATTGTTTTTTGCTTTACAGCCCTATTGCATTACATAGTGACGAAGTCGGAAAATGCTGAATAACGGTTGCCTTAGCGGAAATATCGCTGTAAACTTCTGATTCCCTATAGTTTTATATCAGGAAACGCAGGAGAGAGAAGAAATGTTTTCAACAAAGGCCGGGGCTACCAAGCTACTGATCGGAGTAGTCGTTGGTTTAATAATAATTAAGGTGGTCGTTAGCTGGCTGACCGGCAGTATCAGTATACTGGCTCAGGCAGCCGATAGTTTATTGGATTTGTTTGCCGGACTAATTACCTTCTTTGCTATTCGCGTTGCGGCTCAGCCAGCTGATGCCGAACATCCGTACGGTCATGGTAAGATAGAGGACATTGCTGGCGTTGCGCAGGGAATTCTCATCTTTATCGCCGGCGGACTGATAATCTATTCGGCAATAGTCCGGATAATAGAAGGCTCTAGCATTGAACTAGCCGAGGCTGGAATAGCTGTCATGGCGGTTTCCATAGTGGTCAGCATCTTCCTATCTCGTCATCTATCAAGAGTTGCCCGGCGCACTGGTTCAATAGCCTTGGAGGCTAATGCCCGCAATATTGCCACTGATGTCTACTCCGCCTCAGCCGTGTTGGTGGGACTGGCAATAGTGCGATTCACCGGGCTCAATATTATTGACTCTGTGATTGCTATCGGGGTTGCTATTTACATTCTGAAAGTAGCTATTGATACTATCCGTAAGCCGATATCCGGACTGATTGATGAAACGCTACCTCTTTCACAACAGGCAGTTATCGAAGACTGTTTAAGGAAACACAGCCGCGAGGTGTCCGGCTTCCATGCATTACGGACACGCCGGGCTGGGAGCCAGAGCTACATAGACCTTCATTTGGTAATGGCCAGGGACATTAGTTTGGATCGGGCTCATCAAATATGCGACCGGATTGAGGTCGAAATACAAAGCACACTCAACGAGGCCAGTGTAACCATTCATGCTGAGCCGTGCGAGAATGAATGTGAACAGTGCTCTGCAATCTGCTCAAAACGCCGGACCAACTAGTTATCTTAAAAACTTTGTTTTCAGGGCCCTGAGCACCCCAGTTGCTGGAGCAATCACCCACCGCCGTAAACTACGGCGAAGCCAATTGCCAGGCAAATCAGGACGATTATTGGACCTCTGAGAAGGAATTTCTTTATCATAACAACTGCCAGGCTTTAGCTTGACTAAGTGCGGGCCTTCTTGGTCTTGGCTCTCTTAGATACAGCGTCCTTATATACTCTTGCCAGGCTCTTGCCATGCTGGGGCATCTTGGTTTTTCCCTGTGCTCGCCGCCTTTCTCTTCGTGCTTGTTTGGTTTCCCTGGCAATCTGGTTCTGCTCTGAAAGTTGCTCGTTTACCACTTAATTTCGTGTGAGCCGAGGATAAAATCGAGGTCATTTTGAAAAGCAGAGAGTTTTTCTTGAGGGAAGAGGGTTTCATCTACGTCAAGGAGCATTTTTGTTTCGCCCAGTGGTGAGCCCAGAATATGGGCCCTGCCGCATTCCTTCTGGTCTTTCTCTTGCTCGGCCTGTGTTTTTAATGCCAGCATGGTACGAGATTGAGTGTCGCCGCTGGGAAGACCATATGTTTGCGACTCGGTCTCAATAGCCATAATCCCTTGTTTCTGCAGCAAGATTTGTACCTCATCGCAGAGCATCCCCGGATTTAAGCCCCTGTAAGTCTTTTTAATCTGGATTGTCATTTTATTCTCCTGCTGAATATTATAGCACTTTCTTGTCTTGGTTTCGCTGATCATATGATATAATTGGAATCGGAAATGAAAAAAGAGCTGATGCAAATCTTAGCCTGTCCCGTATGTAAGGGGGATTTGGAGCTTAAAGTGGATGAAGAGGAAGGAGAGGAAATAGTTAGGGGTTCCCTTTATTGCTCTAAGTGCAACTATTCCTACCCTATTGCAGATACGATTCCCAATTTGTTACCGCCGGAGCAGCAAACTTAGCTTAAGGGCTATACGACACGCCTGTTGTAGGCGATTCCCAAACTTCTACGTTCACCAACTTTACTGGAGAACTGGGAAAACGAGCCTGGAGCGCATCATATATAGTGGCAGCAATATTCTCGCTGGAGGGTCCAATCTTATCAAGGGGGGGCACATCATTCAGGCAGGTATGGTCGAATTGAGCCAGGACTTCCCTCAGGTGCTGCTTTAGCTGGGCGAAATCGTAAGCCAAGCCGGCCTCATCAAGCCCGGCTGCTTCTAAACGAGCTACTACCTTGAAACGGTGGCCGTGTAGCTTTTCACACTTACCATGATAGTTCGGGAGGTAATGGGCGGCATCAAAGTGCTCTTCCACAAATAGCTGATACATTAATGCCTCCTGTGTATAT
>SOHS01000060.1 GCA_004377135.1 Dehalococcoidia bacterium
ATTTTTGCCCTGATGCCACACCCGGAGCGATTCATCCGTTGGACGCAACATCCAAGGTGGACCAGAGAGCCCCGGCGGGATTATGGGGATGGCTTCCGCGTTTTTCTGAACGCTGTGGAGTGGGCTAAGAGCATTTAAATAAAAGTACGGGCTATCCTGCATTAGCCCCTATAGATTACGGAACATGCTTATTAATGTTTGCTATACTATTTGTTGCCATAAGGAGGCAAATTGCACAACATCAGGGTTGGTATAGCTCAGATTAATTCCACTGTGGGTGACCTCAGCGGTAATACCAAGAAGATAGTGCAGTTCATTGACCAGGCAAAATCGCTGGGAGTTGACCTGCTCACCTTCCCTGAACTGGCTATAACTGGCTACCCCCCTGAAGATTTGTTACTTAAACCCCAATTCATTAAGCAAAATAAGAAAAGCCTTAACAAAATAATAGAGCACTGCTCAGATATAGCGGTAGTGGTGGGCTTCGTTGACGGCGATGGCGATATATACAATGCTGCCGCAGTGCTCTGTGACAAAAAATTGGTGGGCGTTTACCATAAATTTTATCTGCCGAACTACGGCGTGTTTGATGAAAATAGATATTTCCAGGCGGGGGAGGAATATCCCGTTTTTATCATTTATGGCATCGGCATGGGCATAACTATCTGTGAAGATATGTGGTATGAAGCAGGACCGGCAATTGTACAGGCCCATGCCGGAGCCAGGGTGCTGATTAATATAAGCGCTTCCCCATATCATGCCGGAAAAGGGCTCTCTAGAGAGAGGATGCTTGCTACCATAGCATCGGACGCTATGACTATCGTTGTCCATAATAATTTGGTGGGAGGGCAAGATGAGCTTGTATTTGACGGCAATAGTCTGATTATCAATGAAAAAGGAGAACTCCTTGCTCGGGGGAAACAATTTGAGGAAGACTTTGTAGTGGCTGATTTGGATATGGAGTCAGTATTCCGCTCTCAATTGCGTGACCCTCGACGAAGGAAAGAGACCCCATGGGTCAGGGAGAAGCTAAAAGAAGCTACTAGGATAGAGGTATCAAGTGATTATCCGGCAATTGCCAGGCCCCCTTTGCCGCCAAGACGGGTTGACAGACTGGATGAACTTGCTGAGATTTACCAGGCCCTTGTCCTCGGTACCAGGGATTACGTGCACAAGAATGGTTTTGAGAAAGTAGTCATCGGTTTATCCGGTGGGGTTGATTCAAGTCTGGTAGCTGCCATAGCGACAGATGCCCTTGGGGCTGAGAATGTCATAGGTGTTTCCATGCCCTCTCGCTACTCATCACCTGACAGCAAATCAGACGCTGAAGCTTTAGCAAGGAATCTAGACATAGAGTTCAAGGTAATACCCATTGAGAAAACGTTTAGCTCCTATTTGGAAACGCTTGCGGAGCCTTTCAAGAGTACTCAACCGGATGTAACCGAGGAGAACATTCAGGCAAGAATACGGGGCAATATTCTCTTTGCCTTGTCCAATAAGTTCGGCTGGTTGGTGCTTGCCTGCAGCAATAAAAGCGAAACGGCTACGGGCTATAGTACTCTTTATGGAGACATGGCTGGAGGGTTTATTCCCCTAAAAGATGTTCCTAAAACATTGGTCCTAGAATTAGCCAGATATAAGAATCGCCAGGCCGGGAAAGAGGTGATACCCTCTGCTGTCTTAACCAAAGCACCATCAGCTGAACTAAGACCCGACCAAAAGGATACCGATACCCTGCCTCCATATGATATACTGGATCCTATCCTAAAGGCCTATGTAAAAGATGACGTGACAATCGACCAGATTATAGCCATGGGTTTTGACCGTGACATAGTTACAAAAGTAGCTCGCCTGGTGGACAGGAGCGAATATAAGCGCCGGCAAGCTGCCCCCGGTATAAAGATAACCCCCAGAGACTTTGGCCGGGATAGGAGATTGCCCATCACCAATAAATTCAAGGAGGAGTAGCTTGAGGAAAATCGGTGGTATTCTGCTGGCAGTCGGCCTGGGCATTTTGATGGGCTGGGGGCTTTATTGGTTCTTCAGTTTAGCTTTCTTATCACTGCCCTTGCCAGTCAAGATTGCTATTGCTGCAATAGCTGTAGGGCTTATCATACTCCTGGCATCACTAGGCCGGGAGAGATATCGAGCATCCAGAGAAGAAAAGGAGAAATTCAAGGGGGTGGAAAAATGATTGTTGTTACCACAGAACAGATAGAGGGCAAAAGAATAACAGAAACCCTGGGTTTGGTTAGAGGCAGCACTATCAGGGCCAGGCATATGGGGCGTGATATTATGGCTGGCTTGCGCAATATTGTTGGTGGTGAAGTCAAGGATTACACCATAATGCTGGCACAGGCTCGGGAAGAGGCAATACAGAGGATGATTGAGCAAGCTGAGAAGATGGGTGCTAATGCCATAGTAGGCACCAGGTTTGTGACCTCGATGGTGATGTCTGGAGCTGCTGAGATGGTAGCTTATGGAACAGCGGTGAAAGTGGCGTGAGTTTGGGTTGGCTGATGTCCAGATTTTTGTAGTTGCCTGATTTATCAGGCCCGGTTGCCCAATTTATTAGGCAACTACATTTTTAAACCCTTTCTTCCTTGAGATAGTTGTTCTTCGAGTGTATATATACATACTTTCCGTAGTCTGGTTTAACCTCTTTCAACATAGAAATAACCGGGCTATATCTTAATCTCTCCTTGTTAGATTTTAGGCTCCAATTGCTAGTTAGACAGAGAGGCGGATTTTATGATATCATACCCTCAGCTTATTTCAGGAAAGGAAAGAAAATCTCAGAAGGAGGACATGCTATGTTGTGAGGCAAGCAAGATGAGCTTAATCTGGGGTTATCCACCTGCTTTTTTACACACAGATAGTAGCTTAATTATCTTGTTCATAATGCAAAGTTAGTTTTGTTTATGTCTTGACTTTTGAGTTTCCCAAATTACAAAGAATTAATCTTCACTAAACTCCTCCAAATCACCCCTCGGCCGAACACGCATTATTCCCCCGGATTTTGTCTTACGCGAAGCAAGAGCATTGACTCGTAGCATGCCGAATGAAAGGAAGGTTATAATAGTATGTTTGTCACTGACGATAGGGTCGCTGTCGATATTGAAATCGATAAAGAGCAAGTATGTCACTACATAGGATATGATGGTAACCATGGTATGTCAGCACGTATTTCCTCTTTGATCGATGATTATGCCGAGCACGCACATCACCTCATCAATCCCCTGTATTCATATGTTATCAAGAATGTAGAGTGGGCTAGAGGCTCCATGGCCCTTATTGACGATTCGATTATCTTCAAGAGCCAGGTTGTTGCCCAGTTGTTGGAGCATTGCAGCCAGGTTGCAATACTATTGGTGACAATAGGGAAATACTTGGAAGAGACAACATCTAAGCTAGCCAGAGACAGGCTTATGCTCCAGGCAACTGTTCTGGATGCAATAGGGTCAGATGCTGTGGAGAAGGTAGCTGACGCTGTCCAGGACAGAATAAAGGAGATAGCTGGGACTATGGGACTTGTCATCAGCCGGCGCTTTAGCCCCGGCTATTGTGACTGGAACATAGGTCAACAACGGATGATTTTCCATGCTCTAACCGGCAATACAATAGGCGTACGCCTAACCGGAGAGTGCTTGATGATTCCCCAGAAGTCAATTTCGGGCATTGTCGGTATCGGATCCTCGAAGAAACATATAGAAAACTACAACCCCTGCAAGTTCTGCAACAAACAAGATTGTCCAGGAAGAAGGTAAAATCAGAGATAATGACTCGTAAAGGACTGGATGGCGGCAGCCTTAAGGTTCTGTCTGAAGAATCCGTATTAAAGGTGCATCAGACTGCGATGCAGGTGATTGAAGAGGTGGGCTTTGAGGTGCAGTCAGACATGGCACTGGAGTTCTTCGGACGAGCAGGTGGTAGGGTGGATAGGGATAAACACTTGGTGCGATTGAGTGAGAGCAAGGTCAAGGAGCTCATTGAATCCGCACCATCGGAAATCAGGCTTTGCGGCCAAGATGAAGCACATGATATTGCTTTGGGTGGGCGGCGAGTATATGCTGGGACAGGTGGTACTGCACTGTATGTTTATGATCCTGTTGCTAATCAGAAGAGACTAGCAAGCATGGAAGACATACGATGCATCGCCAGATTGGTTGATAAGCTGGACAACATCCACTTCTATCTACTACCGACGTATCCCAATGAACTGCCCTTAGAACAGGTGGATGTGAACCGGTTTTTCGCCGGGCTGGACAATACCACCAAACATGTTATGGGAGGTGTCTATACATCTGACGGGGCAAAACAGGTGATACATATGGCAGAAGTCATCGCCGGCTCTGCTGAGAATCTTCGGCAGCGCCCCCTAATATCCATGATAGCATGCATCATAAGCCCATTAAGAATGGACAAGACGTATGGCGATTTGATTGTGACTATAGCCAGGAGCGGTATACCTGTAGCTTGTCCCGCTGAACCCTTGTGCGGTGCCACTTCGCCGGTTACGCTCGCGGGAAATCTGGTAGTCCAGACCGTAGATTCGCTAGTGGGGGTAATGCTTACCCAGATCGTAAACCCGGGCACTCCAGTCCTCTTTGGCTCGGTTGCCACAAATACTGATCTAAGAGACCTGAAATACCTGGCAGGTTCGGTTGAGATGGGCTTGCTCAACGCAGCTGGCGCACAGATGGCACAGTTCTATCGGCTTCCTTTCTATGCTACTGGTGGCATGACCGATTCTAAAACACTCGACGCTCAGAGTGGCTATGAGTCTGCTTTAACCAACCTGCTCTGTGCCCTTTCAGGAGCTAACTTCATCCATGATGCTGCTGGGCTTATGGAATTCGCAATGACTGTATCCTATGAAAAGTATGTCATAGACAACGAGATACTGGGAATGGTGATGAGAGCCATAGAGGGAATCAAAGTAGATGATGACACTCTGGCCTTTGACCTAATAAAACAAGTAGGACCGGGGGGTAATTTCGTGGCTGCCAGGCATACAAGGCACTTCATGCGCAGCGAGCACTACCAGCCATCTCTGAGCGACAGGAATAGCCAAGAGGAATGGCTAGCCAAAGGTGGAAAGGTGACATGGGAAAGAGCTTCAGAGATTATCAAGGAGCTTCTGGCTAAACCTAAGCACAGCCTCCCCAGACCAATAAGACAGCAAGTACTATCACAAATCAAGGGGATAATTGCCTAAAATATGCTTGTAATCGGAGAAAACATAAACGCATCCAACAACCCGGTCGCTGAGGCTATTGCCAAACGAGATGAGGAATTCCTGGTAAACCTGGCCAAAGCGCAAACGCTATCGGGGGCTGATTTCATCGATGTAAACGCTGGAGGTGGTTATGGCTCACTGCAGGAAGCAACTGCAGCTATCAAGTGGCTGGTGGGAATAATCCAGGCTGCCATTGAGCAGCCACTATCTATTGACAGTGATTCTCCAGAGGTAATCGAGGCTGCCCTAAAGGAATACCATGGTGAGAGATTAATAATTAATTCGGTCACTGCGGAGCCAACGAGGTTGGAATCTATCGGCCCATTGGTAGCCGAACGACAGGCCTGGGTAATAGCACTGGCCATGGGAACAGATGGAATACCTGACCGTGTCGAAGAGCGGCTGACTGCGTGCGAACGGATTATGTCATACCTGACTGGTTTGGGCGTAAAGGCAGAACAAGTATTATTTGACCCGCTTGTATTGCCTATCGCTGTGGATACACGCCAGGGAATGGTCACCTTAAAGACCATAGAGCAAATCAAATTACGCTATCCTGAGGCCAGGGTAGTAATGGGACTGAGCAACATTTCATATGGCTTACCCAAGAGAAAGTTAGTGAACCGCGCCTTCTTACTAATGGCCGCTTATGCTGGCTTAGATGCAGTAATTGTTGACCCGCTTGATAATAAAGCGATGAGTCTTATCAAGGTAGCCGATATGCTCGTAGGAAAAGACTCTTCATGCCGAACATACCTCAGGGCACACAGAAAAGGTAATATAGTAGATTGAACTCAGCAGCTTAATAAATTACTGAAACTGGAGGACGATAATGCCAGAGGACATAATCAGTTTAATCCAAGAAAGTGTTATCCAAGGGAGGATATACAAGGATGATGAAGGCATGGATGAAGGGATGGTAGGTCAGCCCGGCGTTACCGAGCTTGTTGAGAGTGCCCTCGCCTCCGACTTGAGTATTCAAAGCATAATCACTAAGGGTCTCTCTGGTGGCATGAATATTGTGGGGCAAAAATTTGAAGCAGGGGAATACTTTATTCCTGACATGCTAGCCTCGGCCGAAGCAGTAAGCGCAGCCATGGACATATTGCAGCCCCGGCTTGCCGCAAGCGACATTAAGACCAAAGGCACTATAATTGTGGCTACAGTAAAGGATGACCTTCATGATATTGGCAAGAACATAGTGTCCATTCTGCTTCGTGGGGCAGGATACACTGTTAAGGACCTGGGGAACAATATTGACACCCAGGCCATTGTAGATGCAGTAAGGGAGGAAAAACCACAATTTCTGGGGTTGTCCGCTCTGCTAACCAGCACCATGGCTCGCATGGCGGATGTGATACAAATGCTTGAGCAAAATGGGCTCAGGGATCAGATAAAGATTATAGTCGGCGGAGCACCCGTCTCGGAGGAGTTTGCCAAAAGCATCGGCGCGGATGGGTATGGCGCAGACGGCTTTCAGGCATTAGCTGTGGTGGAAGCTCTCACCTCTGGCACAGAGAACTAGAATAGCAATCATTTTATTGCAGATCTACTGCAGACTTTTATCTGAAGGAGGCATTTGGTGCCAAGAAAAGGAATACTTGTTGATAGGCCATTCGAGAGGTTAACGAGGGAGCAGGCGGAGCTAATCCACCAAGCTTCCATGCAGATACTGACTGACCCCGGGCTAATAAGCTTCAACCGGGAAGCAGTGGATATACTCCATAGTCATGGCGCGGCGGTTGAGTCTATCGCTGGTGACCACCAGAGTTGGCAAGTGAAGATTCCAGAGCAATTGGTATTAAAAGCGCTAGACACTGCTCCCAAGACTGTGAAATTGGGGGCTCGGAATCCAGATAATGCCCTCATCATGCACGGCGACGAGCCCAGAGTATATCTAATCACGGGCTCGGAGACCAATATCTGGCTGGATGTGGATTTTCCTACCTACGTGAATAAGGCTGACCCTACCAAGGAGATTAGGGTACCTGAGTTCAAGCCCAGGCGAGGCACAATTGATGACCTGTGCCAGTCAGCCCACGTCTGTGAGCATCTGGAGATGGTTGATGGCTACATTCGCACCGTGAATATCCAGGACCGCGACATAATCGAGGATAACAAAGACGTCAATAAATTTTTCGCCTCTCTCAATAACAACACAAAGCACTTCATGAGCGGGTTGACCAGTCTAAAACAGCTTGACAACGTGGTGAGGATGGCAGAACTCATCGCTGGAGGCAAAAAGGCACTTGAGGGTAACCCCATCATCTCGTTTATCACCTGCCTGGTGAAGAGCCCGCTCCAGTTCGTCGATGATACTACAGAAACTTTCATTGAAGTATGCCGCCGGGGATTGCCAATCGTTGTGTCATCGTCACCACAAGCGGGCACCACCGCACCTATCAAGGAAGCGGGTATCATGGCCCAGATAAATGCGGAGGTGTTGGCAGGCATAACTCTGGGGCAACTGGTAAAACCGGGGACCCCGGTGCTCTACGGCAGCGTGCCGGTCAGAGCCAGGATGGACACCCTGGGTGATTCCTACGGCTCTGTTGAGACCAGTCAGTACAACATCGACTGCGTCCAGATGGCACGATTCTACAGGATACCCAACTACTCTACTTCCGGCGTCTGTGACTCGAAGATACCTGGCCAGCAATCATCGATAGAGAGACTGTTTTCGGACATAGTGGTCACCATGTCAGGACCTCAGTTCCTGCACTGTGCCTTTGGTTTGCTGGATTGTAATTCTGTCTTCAGTCTGCTTCAGGCGGTCTTGGACGATGCCCACTTCAAGATGATAGAGTTTTTCTTGCGGCAGCCGCGGATTGACCAGCCGGAACTGGAAGCAATGCTGAAGCAAATGCGAGAGGTGGTGGCTACACCGCAAAAACTATACATACGCTATATACGTCCCGTGTTGCGCAGTGGGGAAATATCTGGGGTATATCCCTTTGAGGGAAGTGGTGAGGCGGATGATGTTTTCGAGCTTGCCTATGAACAGATGAAAGAATTGCTGGCGAGACCGGTGGAACACATTGATCGGGAGACAACTGCCAGAATATTCGAAGAAATTCCCGGTATATTACCACGACTTAACATTTATGAAAGCAGGAGTTAGCATGAGCAAAGATATAATTGGGACAATTAAAGAGAATGTGATACAGGGAAGAAAGACGCAGGGGGATGTGGGGATAGACGATAGTCTTGCCGGAACACCCGGTGTGGTGGAACTCGTACAACAAGCTCTTGAGGGTAATATCTCCCCGCAGATAATAATAAGCGAGGGCTTGACCGCAGGGATGCAGGTAGTCGGCGAGAAATTTTCTACCAAAGAGTACTTTATTCCGGACATGCTTGCCTCGGCTGAAGCGGTAGGAGCGGCGATGGACATTATGAAGCCAGTGCTGGAATCAGCGAACGTGGAGACCAAAGGGAAATTCGCCATTGCCACGGTAAAGGGGGATATCCACGATATAGGCAAGAACATCGTTGCTATCCTGTTGAAAGGCGCTGGTTACGAGGTGAATGACCTGGGAATAGACGTGCCCACGGAGAAAGTGGTCGAGTTCGTGAAGGAAGAAAAACCGGGATACCTGGGACTATCAGCCCTGCTTACCACCACCATGACTGAAATGGGTGTGGTGATTAAGGCTCTTGAGGAAAACAAACTCCGGAGCAGTGTAAAAGTGCTCATCGGTGGCGCCGCTGTCTCCGAGGAGTTTGCCCAGGAAATAGGTGCTGATGCCTATTGTGTTAATGCCTTCGACGCGGTCAAAGTGCTCGAGGGCTACTAACAGATAAGCTGAGGCGTAGACACAGGCAGCAGAAATATTTGCGGCAAAGGAGCGTTGTATGGCAAGCATAGCTGGAATCTTTCCGCTGAACGGAGACGTGCTGGAGGGGTGCGGACAACAGGTGGGCAATATGCTGGAGCGGATGCGACACCGCGGTCCAGACAATGCAGTCGTGCGGACCCTGCCTGGCAGCCACGGCTCTCTGGGCGCCAATGAAGTCAATCTGACGCCAGAGAGAACCTGCTGCACCTCCCTCTCAAGGCCTCCATTCGTCGTTTTTGATGGAGAGTTGTTCAACGAAAGAGCCCCAGGCCAGCATGATGTTGAGCTGTTCAGGGAGTTTTACGAGAAACACGGCAAGGAGTGTTTCTCCCTGCTTGATGGAAGCTACACGTGCGCCATCGTTGACGCAGGCGAAGTAATCCTAGCACGGGATTCTGTGGGCGCCAGACCTCTCTTCTACGGGTCGGAACATGGCTTGTTGTGCTTCAGCAGCGAAATGAAGGGACTGATAGACCACATTCGCTTTGACGTCAATGAGTTGCCCCCTGGCCACATCTACAGCACCAACGAAGGACTGAAGCCATTTGAGCCTTTTGTTCCTGACGTGCCTGAGCCGGGAACCATACAGGAAGCAGCTATGACCCTCCGTCAACTGCTCATAGAGGCAGTGCAGAAAAGAATGCCAGGAGTACGGGGCGTCTCGTTGAGTGGTGGTCTGGACAGCTCTGTTGTGGCCGTCATAGCCAAGGAGTACAATCCTGACCTGCACCTGTTCACCGGCACCATTGACAGCGCGCCCGGTCCTGACCTGGAAAATGCTGCGCTAATGGCCCAATTCCTCGGTCTGGAGCATCATCATCACATCTACCGGATAACCGATTCTGACATTTGTAATTTGATTCCCCAGGCAGTGTGGCACCTTGAGAGTTTTGACGAGGACTGTATATCGGGCATTATTTCCAATTACTACATTGCGCGTATAGCAAAGGAATACACCGATGCTATCCTGGTTGGTGAAGGAGCCGATGAACTATTTGGGGGATACCGTATGGTCCTAAAAAACCCCAAAGTTACCGACGACGCACACCGGGAGCAGCTTGCCCAGAGGTTGCTGGACATTGCCTACAACACTGCCCTGAGGCGACTCGACAGGGGCTGGATGGCGAACGCCGTGGTCTATCAGATACCATTTCTGGATGCCAGGATTGTTGCCTTCGCCAAGAAGATACCGATGGCGTGGAAGATTTACGGTGAGCGGCAGATAGAAAAGTTCATTTTGCGTGAGGCGTTCCGCGATATGCTCCCTGAGAAGATTGCCAATCGTGAAAAGCTCAGGTTCGCTATGGGGGTCGGCACAGATAACGTCATGGACACGCTGGTGTCCAAGATAATAGACCCCGAAGAAATAAAGAGCCGCCCCAAGTCAGCCTATGGCATGCCATTCGCCACGTTCAAAGAACTCCTCTATTACGACGAGTTTTTGAAGCTATTTCCGCCTGCATATGAGAAACAGACGGTGCGGTGGGACCCCTTCAAGTAAAATGAATGTGTAGCGCGACATATACAGTCTTGAGCACTACATTTTCACACTGAGCAAGCCCTGGATCATCGTGACCACACCCAATTGACTTCTTCTCTAACTTGTGGTTTGATAGCAGCCAACGACTTAAAGACCAAGCCATAATAACTTGAGGGCAGCACCAAAGGTTATGTGAATCCCGCTAATAGGAGGCAAAGATGGTTCTTACGAATGAAGAAGTACTCAAGTTTGTTAAGACTCAGAGCATTGAAATGGTGGACTTTAAGGTTGTTGACCTATTCGGTCGCTGGCACCACGTGACTATCCCCGCGAGCCAGTTGAGTAATTCGACATTCACCGACGGTATCGGGATAGATGCCTCTAGTTATCCTGGTTATAAGAAGGTTGCAGCCGGAGACATGAAAATAATACCGGACAATACCACTCTCATCATTGACCCCTTTCACGACCTTAAAACGCTCAGCATGGTATGTGATATCTTCGAGCCTGATGGGACACCGTACCTAAGATATCCACGCAATGTTGCCAAGAAGGCAGAGCAATATATGGCCTCAACCCAGAAAAGGGTCGCTCTGTTTAGCCCGGAGCTTGAGTTCTATGTCTTTGATGAGATCAGATATACCTCGGGCATAAACCAGGCATCTTATTATCTCGATTCGACTGAAGCCTTTTGGAACACAGGAAGACAAGAGAACCCAAATTTGGGATATAAGTTCCCCTCACAGGAAGGATATCACGGCATCCCACCCGCAGACAGCACGTTCAACCTAAGGTCGAAGTTGACCAAGCTAATAGAAGAGTCTGGCGTACCAGTGAAATACCATCATCATGAGGTAGGCGCAGCCCAAGTAGAGATAGAGGTGCTACACGATACCTTACTAAGGACAGCAGATGCAGTGATGCTCATGAAGTATCTAGTCAAGAATATTGCCTACCAGAGTGGTAAAGTTGCTACCTTTATGCCCAAGCCGCTTTACCAGCAAGCTGGGAGCGGTATGCATTTCCACCAGTATCTATCTGATGGCAAATTTTCACTCTTCTATGATAAAAACGGCTATGCTGGCATGAGCCAACTGGCCTTAAACTACATTGGCGGTTTGTTGAAACACGGCCCAGCACTCCTAGCATTTACTAATCCCAGCACCAACTCTTATAAAAGGCTTATCCCTGGCTATGAAGCTCCGGTGAATCTTTTCTATGCTGCGGCAAACAGAACAGCAGCAGTGCGCATACCTATGTATGATGTGAATAAACAGAGGGCAAGAATAGAGTTCCGCCCACCGGATGCAACCTGTAATCCCTATTTGGCTCTGTCAGCCCTGCTAATGGCAGGTCTTAATGGAATCGAGAATCAAATAGACCCAACTGCCGAAGGATTTGGCCCCTTTGATATAGATATTGCTGAGATGCCAGAGCACCAGCGAGCTAGTATTAAGGCTCTACCCAGCTCTTTGGAAGGCGCCTTAGGTGCTCTGAGAGACGACCATGACTTTTTATTAAAAGGCGAAGTGTTTACTGAAGATTTGATAGACGCTTGGATTGAATATAAACTGAACAAGGAAGTAAATTCACTGCAGGCTAGACCGCACCCCTACGAGTTTGAGTTATATAGCGACATATAGTAAGCACAAAGAAAAATAGAAGTGCGCCGAGAAGGAGAGGAAATGCCAGCTATTGGCGTTGATGTTGTGGAGATAGAGCGCGTTGAATCGGCAATCAAACGAGGGAGAGAGCGTTTTCTAAACCGGATTTACACCGAAACGGAGCTCAGGTTTTACCAGGATAGACTTTCGTCCCTAGCATCCAGATTTGCTGCTAAAGAGGCGGTGATGAAGATTCTAGGAACAGGTGGGATAGGTATTGGCTGGCGTGAAATTGAGATTCCCACTGGTGACGATAGCAGACCCTCGGTCAAACTTTACGGGCAAGCTTTGAATAAGGCTACAGAATTAAACTTAAAAGAGGTTTCTGTTAGCCTTTCTGATAGTAAGCAAAACGGCGTCACTGTAGCCAAAGGCATGTAGTCCTTTATCTCAACTCTCTTTTTAATTTCTCCGTCAGTTTGGCAAACTCTTGGCTGTGTCTTTTTTCTTGGTTGGAGAGAAAATCTTGCCATTGAGGAAGCTGTTTTATCGCCTCATCAACACTCAGTTGGACAATCATGGTGTTTTGTCCTTGCTGAACTTGTTTTGCCCTTAGTTGAGGATTTCTTTCCACTTCAGCCCTTATGCTATTGTAGGCTTGCTCTATTTCTGCTCTATACCTCTTTTTTAAGTCCTCCATCAGGTTTAAATTCAGCTCAACTATAGAGGTATTCTGTTCTTCCTTGAGGGTCTCTATGGCTAAAATTCCGTCCCTTTTCCTTTGCAGTTCGGCTGGAGTACTCCCAAAACTAAGCGAATCTATCAATCTCATCTGAGCTTCTCTCAGGAGGGATGGCTTGCCTTCTTCCTTTAATCTCTTCCACAAGCTGTCGGAGTCAATCTGACTCAGGTAAAATTCCGAGAGTAGCGAGTCCACCTTCTCAGAATCTACCATCTTCTCCTTTTCCTCTGGGGTCAACTCACCAATTTTGGCTAATCTTTCTCTAGCGAGTGGTGGAAGGTCTTTATCCCAATTTCTCATTGCCTATTTCCTCACAAATAGGTCACGGCTGTTTATTCACCATATAGGCGAGAAGATAGTATATAATATAAAATCAGATTTGGGGAGTGCGATGGGAATCAGACTTTGTCAAAAGCCGCAGCTTGAGAACCCGATTTTGGTAGCTAGTTGGCCGGGAATAGGAAATATCGGGATAATCGCTGTTGATACTTTAAGAGAAATATTAGGGGCAGAGGAGTTTGGAGAAATTGAGCCCTTGGATTTCTTTTATCCCAAGCAGGTCCTGATTAGGAAGGGAGTTTTGGAATACCTGGAATTTCCCAGTAGCAAATTTTATTTCAAGAGAACGTGGGGAAAAGATATGATATTTTTTGTTGGGGAAGAACAGCCCACCGAAGGGGGGAGGGTATATGCTAAGGGAAGGAAGGCCTATCAGATGGCTAACCTAGTTTTGGATCTAGCCGAGAAATTTAAATGTCGCAGAGTTTATACCTCGGGAGCGGCTGTGGCTTTGACCCACCATACTACAAAGCCAAGAGTCTGGGCCGTACCCAATGGTGTAAGTTTGATCCCCGAGATGAGAGGATACGGGAACACTGTGCTCATGTCCGACATCGAAGGAAGGGGAGGACATGGAAATATCACTGGCATGAATGGACTTTTGCTGGGAGTTGCTAAAAAAAGAGGCCTTGAGGCTATTTGCCTAATGGGTGAGATACCAGTATATCTTCAGGGATTTCCTCTGCCCTACCCCAAAGCTTCGAAGTCCGTGCTGGAAGTCCTCAGCCACAGTCTAAAAATAGAGGTTAACCTGGATAAATTGGATGAATTAGACCAAAAGGTGGAACGCAGAATTGAAGAATTTTACCAGCAAATACCCTTGGAAATAAGAGGGCAGCTGGATAGATTAAAGCATATGACTTATGCCCAACCAGCCGAGCCAGGGCCGATTACCGGGGAAGAAGAGAAAAGAATTATGGAAGACGTTGAAAAGTTCTTCAAAAAGCGAGGTGGGGGAGATTGAGCCAGGGATATCCCGTTAAAATCTATAAGGAACCAGACCTTCGCCGCTCTTCTTTAGTGCTGGGTTGGAGTGAGGATATGGGAAATTTAGGGCTAAAAGCTACTGGCTACTTGAATCAAAAGCTGAAAGGGCAAGAATTTGCTGAGATTGAACCAGAGGATTTCTTTCCCCTTGGTGGAGTTGCCATAAAAGGTAATCTGGCCCAATTTCCTGAAAGCAAGTTCTATGCCTGCCAGAAACATGAGCTTGTGGTTTTCCAGAGTGACTCTCCCGGGGCAGAATGGTATAAATTTCTAAACTCAGTTTTGGATGTAGCTGAGCATCATTGTCGGGTAAAAGAGCTGTATATCCTTGGAGCCATGGTTAACTTTAGCGCTCATACTACTCCCCGGGAGTTGCTTGCTGTAGTTAACTCAGTAGAAATGAAAGAGGTCTTGAGCCAATATGACTTGGCCGGGGATACGGATTATCAAACTCCACCTGGTGAAAGGCCAACCTTGAATTCTTTTCTCTTATGGATAGCTAAGGGGAGGAATATTCCCGGCGTGAGCCTGTGGGTGCCAATACCTTTTTACCTGGCAGCAACGGAAGACGTCCAGGCTCAAAAGAAGGTCCTGAGCTTTTTGAATGAAAGATTAGACCTGAAAATTGATTTTAGTGATTTGGACCAGGAGGTTCGAGAACAGAATGAACAGCTAGCTCGGGTGAGATCTCGCTTTCCTCAAATCGATGATTATATTAACAGGCTGGAAAGCAACCTTATGCTATCTGAGGAAGAGAATGGAGAACTAATTAAGAAAATTGAAGACTTTCTGAGGGAAGGAGGCTAAGTTTTACTTAGTAAAGCGAGATGCTAGCCAAGGTAAAAAGTGCTGCTGTTGTGGGTCTGGAGGGAGCCGTAGTGGAAGTAGAGGTGGATTTATCACCAGGCTTACCTTCTTTCACTATTGTTGGACTACCAGACAAAGCAGTCCAAGAGGCAAGAGAAAGAGTAAGGTCAGCCATAAGAAACTCCTACTACAAGTTCCCTAACAGGCGTATTACTGTCAACCTTGCTCCAGCAGACTTAAAAAAGGAAGGCCCTGCTTACGACTTACCCATAGCCGTAGGTATACTGATTAGCTCAGGTCAGCTAAACGCCGACCTCTCTTACAGTATCTTTTTAGGGGAACTTTCTTTGGATGGCAAGCTACGCCATACCCATGGGGTATTGCCCATGGTAGCTTTGGCCCGTGATAAAGGCTTATCTACTGTATTTTTACCTTGTGATGATGCTAAAGAAGCTTCCCTCATAGACAATTTACATATATTCCCTGCGGAATCGTTAGCGCAACTGGTTGTTCATCTTCAAGGCGAAATAGGCATCCCGGAGTACCATAATGAGCTAAATTGGGAGCAAGAATTTCGTCCCAGTTACACCTCAGACCTCAGTTATATTAAGGGTCAGGAGCATGCTAAGAGAGCTCTGGAGATAGCGGCGGCAGGAAGACACAATATCCTTATGTGTGGTCCACCGGGAAGCGGCAAGACTATGTTGGCCCGTTCTTTGCCCTCGATACTTCCCCTGTTGACCATGGAAGAAGCTATCGAGGTAACCAAGATTTACAGCGTTAGTGGATTGTTGCCGCAAGACACTCCTATCATTGTAGAGCGCCCTTTTCGCTCCCCTCACTATACTATTTCCCATGCTGGCTTGGTGGGAGGGGGGCAATGGCCAAGGCCCGGGGAGATAAGCCTGGGGCACCAGGGAGTGCTTTTTCTGGATGAATTCCCTGAGTTTGGGCACACCGCGCTGGAATCGCTGCGCCAGCCAATAGAAGATAGAACAATTACCGTCAGCCGCGCCCGTGGCAGTGTTACCTTCCCTGCCAGCTTTATGATGGTTGCCGCTATGAACCCCTGCCCCTGTGGGTATTATGGCGACCCTTTTAAGGAATGTAAATGCTCGTCAGGGGAAATCTCTCGCTATCATAAAAGGATAAGCGGACCATTACTGGACCGCATTGATATCTTTGTTGATGTTCCCCATATTGATTATGAAAAACTCACTGAAGATAAGCCCGGGGAAAGCTCGGATAAAGTCAGGGCCAGGGTCAAGGCAGCGCATGAAATACAGCTTGGTCGTTTTCGGGGGACGAAGCTGAAGTGCAATGCCGATATGACGCCCAAGGAGGTGAAGGAATGCTGCACGGTGGAGCCGGCAGCTCAGAGCCTGCTCCGCGCCGCCATGAAGCAGCTTCATCTCACCGGTCGTGCCTTCCATCGCATCCTTAAGCTTTCCCGCACCATCGCCGACTTAGAGCATAGCGACATCATCAAAACACACCATATGGCTGAAGCTCTGCAGTACCGGCACAAGGAAATAATTTAAGCGTAAAACCAGTTTATTATAAATGTCAGGCCAGGGGCAGAATGCTTCAGCACCAAACCCTGAGGCGTGAAGGAATCATTTCCTTTTAGTCTAGTCTTGTGAAATATTTAAACCCGAAAAGAACCGCCCTCTTGAGAGTCCCCTCTCTGCTCTCCAATGCTCAGAAGAAGCTTAAGGCGAAGTAAACCATAGAATGCCGCCAATAATCAGCAGTACAATGCCTACCACAAGGGAAATCCTGCCTCCTATTTGCCAGGCTTGTAGCCAGAAACGCTCATGTTCATGGGTTATCGTCTCCTTAATATCTCTTCGGGTTAACAAAATAGAATTGTAGTATTTGTTCTTTTCCCTCTTGTTCCAGAGAATAAAAATAATACCCAGAAGGAGGAAACATCCTCCCATCACTAAGATAATTTGGTAACTAGCCAGAGACATTTTACTCAACCTCCCCCCTCAAGAATTCGGAAATTTTTAGATGACTCTACTTAACCTCTACAGTTGCTCCAGCAGCTTCTAATTTCTGTTTTGTTGTTTCGGCCTCTTCCTTGGGGACGCCTTCTTTGACTACCTGTGGAGCAGCTTCTACCAAATCCTTAGCTTGTTTTAGTCCCAGAGTGGTTACCTCACGCACTGCCTTGATAACTTCGATTTTCTTCTCGCCAAAGCTCTTTAAGGTGACGGTAAATTCTGTCTTCTCCTCCTCCGAGGGAGCTTCTTCTTGCCCGCTAGGAGCAGCTGTCGGCGCTGCTGCTACCGCCACAGGAGCAGCGCTAACCCCGAATTCATTCTCCAGGGTCTTGACCAAATCAGCAAGATCCAGCACTGTCATAGTCTTAATGGCAGCGATAATTTCTTCCTTGGTCAAACCTTTGGCCTCTTTCTTAGCCCTTGGAGCTTCCTTTACCTGCTCTTCCTTGACTTCCTTATGTGCCGCTGGAGCTTCCTTCACCTCACCTTCCTTAACTTCTTT
>SOHS01000037.1 GCA_004377135.1 Dehalococcoidia bacterium
AGGGTTTTAAGCTATTCTACGCTATATCGTGAAGTCAACAGATATGCCTCAGTCTTAAAGAACTGTGGCGTAGGTGATGGGGACAAGGTTGTCTTATATCTGCCCATGATTCCCGAGCTGCCTATTTTCATGCTGGCATGTGCCAGGATTGGCGCCATCCATACGGTGATTTTTTCCGGTTTCAGTGCTCAAGCATTGGCTGACAGGATCAATGATGTACAAGCCAAGTTACTAGTAACTGCCGACGGGGGATTTCGGAGGGGGAAGATAATCCCGCTGAAGAATATAGTCGATGAAGCCTTGACTATGTGCCCTTCAGTGGAGAAGGCTATTGTAGTTAAGAGAGCGGATGTTCCGGTCACTATGAAGTCATCAAGGGACTCCTGGTTGCGTGACTTGCTTGCTAAAGCAGCACACTTTGTGGAACCAGAGCCAGTAGAGTCGACCCACCCCCTCTATATACTATATACCTCGGGTACCACGGGCAAGCCTAAAGGGATTGTCCACAGCACCGGGGGCTATCTAGTCCAGAACTATTCTGCTTATAAGTGGGTCTTCGACCTTCGAGAGGAATCGGTCTACTGGTGCACTGCTGACGTCGGTTGGGTCACCGGGCATAGCTCAATAGTATATGCCCCGCTGGCACATGGGGCAGCCATAGTCCTTTATGAGGGGGCTCCCGACTATCCCACGATTGAGAGATGGTGGGATATCATCGAGAAATACGGAGTCAGCGTGTTTTACACCTCACCGACAGCCATCAGGATGTTCATGGGATATGGAGAGGAGATGCTGAAGGGGCATGACCTCAGCAGTCTGGAGCTATTGGGGAGCGTGGGAGAGCCTATTAATCCTGAGGCCTGGCTCTGGTTTTACCGCCATGTCGGTGGCGAAAGATGTCCCATTGTTGATACCTGGTGGCAGACTGAAACCGGTGGCATCATGATTTCACCTAGCCCTGGCATAGAGTGTGTGCCTCTGAAACCTGGCTCAGCAACTTTACCGCTGCCGGGGGTAGAGGCTGAGGTAGTTGGTGAGGATGGCAAGCCAGTGCCGCCGGAGCAGAGGGGTTTCCTGGTAATAAAGAGACCATGGCCCGGGATGCTCCTTGGCATACATGGGGCGCCAGAACGTTACAAGAAAGCCTACTGGTCACGGTTTCCCGGCGTTTACTATACCGGCGACTACGCAGTAAAGGACAAGGATGGATACTTCTGGGTCTTGGGGAGGGCTGACGAGGTACTCAAAATCGCCGGACATAGAATAGGAACTGCTGAGTTAGAGGACGCTGCCATCTCACATCCTCAGGTAGCTGAGGCAGCAGTTGTGGGTAAAGATGACCCGGTGAAGGGCGAGAGCATCGTTATTTTTGTCAAGCTCAAAGAAGGAGTTGACCCTTCTCCGGACCTGAAAAAAGACATTGCTGGTCACATGCGAAAAATGGTGGGTCCCATAGCAGTTCCCGACGAAATTTATTTTACCGCTGGATTATGCAAGACTAGGAGCGGCAAAATTATGCGGCGGGTTTTGAAGGCTGTGGCCAATAATACCAGCATAGGTGACCTCACAACTGTAGAAGACGAAAGCTGCGTGGCGGAAATAATCAATGCTTATCAAGAGCTCAAAGAAGAGAAGGTAAAGAAAGGGAA
>SOHS01000073.1 GCA_004377135.1 Dehalococcoidia bacterium
GATGGAAAACCTGTTTAGCCACTCCTGTGCCAGCCAGGATGCCTTCCTTTTTAGCCACGATAAAGCCAGTCCCTTGTTGGTCGCTGGATATTAAGGCCTCGGTAGTGACGTCACCTTTACCAAGATCCTCAGCTAAGGCGCGGTCGATAATTTCTTCAATCTGGAGCTTACTTGATGACATTTTTCCTAAAAACGATATGCCGTTGCCATTCTAGCGAAGTCTGTGGGAAATCTGTGCGGAAGTGAGCGCCACGACTTTCTTTGCGGAGTAAAGCGGCCTCAGTCACGAGCCGGGCACATAATACCAGATTATTTAGTTCATAGGAGGGGCGGTCACTGGGTTGAGGCAAGAGGCTTTCCCAGGTGGCCAAAATGCTTGCCGCCTCTTCGAGGCTTTTGCCAGAACGGATGATTCCTACTTTGTCCCACATGAGGGACTGTAGGTTGGGCAGATTAAGCGATGGCGCCTTGGATAGCATCTCTCTACCGGGTAGGCAATAGGAGATTGCTTTGTCGTTCCGCTCCTCGTAATGACGAGGAGGGGTAGTCATTTCAGTCCTTTGCATTACCCTCTTGCTGAAAACAACTGACTCAAGCAGGGAATTTGATGCCAATCTGTTAGCACCATGCACTCCAGTGCAGGCGGCTTCGCCAGCAGCAAATAGCCCGAAGATATTTGTCTCTCCCCAAATATTGACCTTCACCCCTCCCATAAGGTAGTGAGCCGCTGGGGCAACAGGGATAAGTCCCTTGGTGATATCCAGGCCGTGGTCCCGACAGAAGCGATATATATGGGGAAAGCGGGTGGTAATTAACCGAGATGGCAAATGATTAACGTCCAGAAAAACTCTATCGCTGTGAGTTTTCTTCATCTCATAGACAATGCTGCGAGCTACTATATCTCTGGTCGCCAGCTCGGCCTCAGCAGCATAATCCGGCATGAAACGATGACCTTCCACATTTTTAAGTATGCCACCCTCCCCCCTTACCGCTTCAGAGATGAGGAAAGGAGCTACTCCCGGCAGGCGAAGAACAGTGGGATGAAACTGGAAAAATTCTATATCGCATATTTCGGCACCGGCTTCAAAAGCTAAAGCTATCCCATCGCCAGTGACTACATCGGAGTTAGTGGTATATTTAAACAACTTCCCAGCACCACCAGTGGCTAAGATAAGAAACTGGCAGTGGTACTCTTCCACAGAGCCAGTGCGGCAATCGAGAGCTCTCACGCCAATTACCTTGCCATTCTGGACTAAAATTTCGCTAGCCAGGCAATTTTCCAAGACTTTGATAGGAGTAGAGCGCACCTGTCGACTTAAGGTAACCTCGATATGCTCCCCTGTGGCATCCCCGCCGGCATGCATAATGCGGGGGACACTATGAGCTGCTTCTCTGGTCAAGGTAATTTCACCGTCCAAAGTGTCAAAGGGCACTCCAAATTTGATTAAGTCAGCAGTGCAATCAGCAGCCTCATCAGTCAAAATGCGCACTGCTTCGGCATCACACAGGCCATCTCCGGCAGCCATAGTATCTTCGAAGTGCAGCTCGGGAGAATCATCTTTGCCCATGGCAATAGCAATGCCGCCTTGAGCATATCGGGTATTGCAGTCATCTATATTTCCCTTGGTCAGGACAAGGACACTGCCCCGTTCTATAGCAAGCAAGGCAATATAAAGTCCAGCGATGCCACTGCCAACTATAATATAATCACAGTAATTAGTTTTCACTTTCCCGCCATGCCCAGTAATCTACTAATCTCCTTACTGCTTGTGCCGCGCTCTCCGGAGAGGGGAAAACAGCTAAACCCTGGTCGATGACTTGCCTTCTCGTCTCAGCGATGGCTCTCCATTTCCAGTTTTTCATTTCCTCTAAACCAATTTCTCCCGTTTCAATAACACAGATCAAAGGCTTACCATTCTTCTTAATTGCCATTACGCTCGGCAGAAAGTTTGGTGCTAATACTTTTTCCCATATATCATTGGGTAAAGGGTCGTCCTGAGTCAAATTCGCAACAAAAATATCATATGCTTCTTCATTACTGAGCCACTCCAGCAAGTTTATATCCACAACGGGTGTGCCTTGAAAAAGAGAAGCATCTATAGGATTTCTGACCCAATCCCACAATTCGGGTGATTTCTCTTTCAGCTTCTTCCTAAACGCCACAGATAATTCTGGTAGCTCGAAGCCTTCTTCTTCCCAAACATCGGCTGAGATCATACTCTTCCCACCTCCACCTCCAGCAACGATTACCCTCCTGCCTGTAATAGGCGGCAAAAATGTAAATGCGACAACCTGTTCTATTAGCTCTTGAAAATTACTGACCATAATGGCTCCATATTGCTTTAGCGCTGCTTTCCACACATCGATAGAGCCAGCTAGTGATGCAGTATGGGAGAGTGCCAATTTTGCCCCTGCTCTACCTCTTCCCGCCTTGAGAATTATGACTGGTTTCTTTTTCGCAGCCAGCGCTAACGCCCGAGCAAATTTCCCACCATCTTTAACGCCCTCAATATAGGAAGCAATTACCTTTGTTTCACTATCAGAGGCGAAATAGTTTAACAACTCAACCTCGTCAATGTCTGAGGCATTACCATAGCTTATGATTTTGCTGAAACGGATCCCTCTCAAAGCAGCGTAGCGGACAAATTCCCCAGCTCCCCCGCCACTTTGAAAAAATCCCCCTACCGGTCCACTTTCTCTAGGTAGCTCGTGGTTAAAGGACAATCCTAATTTTGGATAATAGATTCCCATACAATTTGGCCCGAGAATTCTAATGCCCAGCTTTCTCGCCTTTTGCAAGATTTCACCTTGAAGCTTTATCTCTTTATCTCTCCCTGTCTCTTTCAGCCTAGCAGTAAATAGGTGGACAAGCTTGACATTTTTCTTGCCACAATCGTCAAGCAAAGATAAGACGCCGCCGGCAGGTATGCAGGAAATTACATAGTCCACGCTTGACTCAGGAACTTCTGTTAGCCTAGGATAGACTTTAAGCCCGAGAATCTCACTGGATGTCGGGTTCACTGGATAAAGTTTTCCCTGGAAGCCGTGGTCTATTAGGAAACGCATGAATTGGTATCCCCCGGAAAATGGGTTTAAAGAGGCCCCTACGATAGCAACACTGCTGGGAGAAAAAAGGCGGCCTAGAGAAAATTTTTCAGGTCTAAACGTCAGAATATTTCCTTACTACTTTCCTCAATTTCTTGTTTGCCAACTATACTGTTTCTGGCAACCTTCATTGTTGCTCCGGACTCTATCCTCAGAATTGCAGTATCTTCACCAAGACTTTCAATTTGTCCATAAATCCCGCCAGCTATAATCACCTTTTCTCCCACTCTCAGTTCCTGCATCATTTCCTCGTGTTGTTTTTGTTGCTTTTGCCTCGGTCTGATCATCAGGAAATACATGACGGCAAAAATTGCAACTAAAAAGATAAGCATTCCCCATGTTTCCATAATATACCCTCCTTTAATTAATTATTTTTAAACCCGGCCTTTCAGCGACCAGGGACTTGTCTTCTTAATCTGGATTCTCGCTAATTGGCCCAGCCAATCGCTAGCATCTTCAAAAAATACCAGCTTATTACTCCGGGTGCGCCCAAACCATTTTCCCCCCTTACTGCCTTCTACCAACACCTCCACCTGCCTGCCTTGGAGCTGCGAATTAATTTCGCCAGCTATAGCCGCTTGAAGTTCTTCAATCTTATGGAGTCTTTCCTTCTTCACCTCCGCAGGAATGCTGTCTTGATATTCCCGCTGGGCAATGGTGCCCGGGCGAGGAGAATAAGCTGCCGCATGAACAACATCAAACCTCATTTCCTTGACCAGAGACAGGCTGTGCTCAAATTGCTCTTCTGTCTCGCCGGGAAAGCCAATGATTAAATCCGTGCTCAGGGATATTTGAGGTATCTTACGGCGAATGGTGTGTACAAGTTCTCTATATTGTTCCAAGGTATACCCTCGCCTCATAGCCTTCAATATATCGTCATCACCAGCTTGAACAGGCAGCTCCAGATGCTCACAAACCTTGTTTAGAGAAGACATGGTCTCAATGAGCTTCAAGCTTATATCCTTGGGATGATTTGTCAGAAAGCGAATCCGGACAAGGTCATCAATGCTGCTTAATTCGTTAAGCAAATCAGCAAGGTCGGGATGCCCGGGCAAATCGTGTCCATAAGAATCAACGTTCTGACCTACCAAAGTTACCTCTTTTACGCCTCTTCTTACTAGCTCCTCGACTTCACAAACTATTTCCCCGAGGTGGCGACTCACCTCCCTCCCCCTCCTGTAGGGGACAATACAATATGAGCAAAAATTATCACAGCCCTGGATGATGGGGATAAGAGCACATGGCGAGCGAGCCACCTCATCGTAATTGCGAGGGTAGCGGGGTAATCTCTGGTCAATAGGTATGCCTTGTTTTTGTCCCCAGTCAATTAATTCAGGGTAATCCCCAGGCTTAAATAGTAAGTCAACGTGAGGAAAACGGCTCTTCAACTCCTGGGTGTTGGAATTAACAAAACATCCGGTAACAAGTATCTGGAGATTGGGATGTCTATTCTTTAGGCCTTTCAATATACCCAAGGTGCCCAAGACTTTATTCTCAGCGCTCTGCCTTACCACGCAAGTATTGAGAACCACTAAATCAGCATTGGACAAAGAAGTCCCTGCCCGATAGCCAGCAGAATCCAAGTAGCCAGCTATTTGCTGGGATTCTGCCTTATTCATCTGGCAACCGATGGTCCAAATAAAATAGTGTGGCATAATGCTCTTGCCTTCCATTCAGTTTATCTCTATTCGATGATTATATCATCCAGAGGTCGATTCGACACGTGCTCATTGGATCATGTTTGGGTGAATTAAGTGAAAGCCACAACTGACAACGAGGTTGTGTCCAGTCATAGCGCTGGAATCATCTGAAGCCAGAAACACAGCACAAGCCGCTATTTCAGATGGTTCGGCTATTCTCTTCAGGGCATTATTGTCCGTGATCTTACTCATCATTTCTTCGTAGGAGATACCGGCATCGGCAGCCGAAACCCTCACCCAGTCCTCAAATTCTTGAGTCCGAGTAGCGCCAGGGCTGATGCAGTTAACACGAACACCGAATCTACCGACTTCGATAGCCAGCGTTTCCGTAAAGCCAATTACGCCCCATTTGCTAGCGACATACGGGCTTTCTTTGGGAACTCCAGATATTCCCGCTACGCTGCTAATGTTGATAATATTACCACTTTTGCGGGGAATCATATATTTAAGCGCCTCTCGAGAACAAAACATAATCCCGGTCAGATTTATCGCCAAACTATCATGCCACTCCTTTAGATTCATATCGACTACATCAGCGTTATTAAAGGTACCCCTGGCAGCATTATTTACCAATATATCAATCTGTCCAAAGTCTTTGATAGTCTGAGCTACCATCCGCTTTACCTGCTCATGGTCAGAAATATCGGTTTGTATCGCCCTTGCCTTACCGCCTCTAGATTTAATGTCTTTAGCTGCCTGTTCCAATCTGGAGAGGTTACGAGCGGCTATGACCACGGCCGCTCCTTCGTTAGCCAAGGCTAGGCTAATGGCCTTCCCTATTCCGGTCCCCCCACCAGTAATAATAGCTACTTTATCTTTTAGTTTCATAGGTTCCATCCTCCTCAATTGTTTTCAATTTCACTCTACTCGTACCTGCTCCCAGGCCCGGTGGTGAAGTGGAATATAGGTCTATCTACTCTCCTGATAATCAATGGGCAGTGCTTCATTCCTTTTGGGACAAAGAGCAGACAGCTTTTGGTGAGTATATGCTTTTCGTCCTTCAACCATAATTCGACTTCCCCACACAAGTCCTGCGGGTCTTCCCGATTAGTTCCCAGAAATGCTATAACTTCGTCAAAAGCGTGTGTATGAGCTCCAACTATGGACCGCTCGGACCCTCTCCAGTACCAGACACATTCTACATAGAAGGCCCCTTTTATGACCTCGTCATCCAAATATAGCAAACGAGTGTGGTTACCAGCGGCTATCTCCGCGGCATCATCCCTGTACGAAGGAGCCTTCAGGTCAGATTTCACCCTGGTGATAATATGTTCCCCATACTTTGCCTCTGTCATTTGTGTAATCCTCCTTCATAGTTTTCCACGTATGATAGAGATATTGTTACGCATATTCCTAGCCACGGCATTTGTTGACTTTATTGAGGCAGCTGCCATCACCTTTGTACGCTGTTTTCCTACCTCGACGTCCGTTTTTTCCCGCCCAGTCACAGCTGGATCTCTTCTTAGAACATTGGGCAGGCTAATGTGCCGTTTTCGGTATCATTCAGAAGCCGTCTCGAAGAGCGCCTGGCAACTTTGCCCAATAACCATACCCTAATATTCCCGCCAATTCCAGCTCATTCCCCCTTTGAACACATTTGCGTTCATTTCATTACTGATGAAGAGATTGGCTTCCGAGAAACGTTTAACCATGGCGTAATAGAAACTGGCTACGTCCTTTGTTCTTGCCAGTTCCTCTTCAGTAGCGACAAGATAGTCCTTGGTGAAATCGAATGAACTAGAGTCGAAGGGCATTCCCGGTTTCTGATGACCAGGAATTATTACCTCAGCATTCAGTTTCTCCAAGCGCTCAATATCCCGTATCCATTGCTGTCGTTCTTCGGCAGTAAGCTCACACGTAAAAGGATGTGCTTGATTGAAAAGAACATCGCTGCCGACCAGAGTCCGTATTGAAGGAATCCAGACTACTGTGTTATATTTCATATCCCCCATCACTTCGGGGATAATCTCGATACGTTCCCCTTCCAGTTCGAAGTAGTTCTCGGTGAGAGACTCAATTTTAGCTGTTTTTCTGGGTACGTTTATAACCCCTATCACTTTTTCCCAGTGCTCTATTTTGCCAAAAAACTGTTTGTTGATGACACGGGCTACTGAAGGGAGCGCTACAACCCGGGCTTCCGGGAAGGCTTCTGCAATAGTGCCCAATCCAAAGTAATGGTCGGGATGCGCATGGGTAATGTAAATCGTTTTAAGATATTTGCCTGTTTCTAATATTTCTGCGATTACTCGGTGGGCATTTGACAACGTCCACTGTGCATCGATGAGAACAGCATCAGTTTCGCCTATTACGATTACGGAGGCAACTTCGAAACCACTTTCATCGCTGAATAAGACTTTTGTTGCCAACGAGTTCCGTCCATGCGTATCAAGCCTGACCTCCATAAGCTATCTCCTTCCTGACAAAGCTTTCTTCACTTCAAAAACAGCGGTTAAGGGCCTCAGCTAACCGATGATTATTTCATCGAGGGGATGCTTGGGCACATGATGCACATTCTTGCTATCCCGCCAGTACTTGGTGTCTCCGCCGGATCCCACCGTTTCTATCACCACCTTCTCTTTGGGCTTGCCCAGAGCCAGGACAAGCAGTATCTCATATCGCGTCGGTATGTCTAGAGTTTTACGAAGTTTTTCTCTATCTACTGAAGCAATCATACATCCGCCTAAGTCCTTCTCAGTTGCCCCCAACAGGATACTTTGTGCTGCTATACCGGCGTCGTATTCGACAAACCGGCTTATCTCTGTGTCCCCGAGAACAATAATGTATGCCGATGGTCTTTCCCCTTCACCGGGACCCGACCAGTCCTTAAGATACGCAGCCAAAGTCAGATGTGCAAATATCAGCGAATTTCTCTGAGGCTCGCAGGAAAGGATATATTTAAGCGGTTGGGCATTTCTTGCCGATGCTGAGAGCCGGGCAAGGTCAACAAGCTCCTTTAAGGTTTCAAGTTTTATGTCAACTTCTTGATAAAAGCTCCGGTAGCTTCTGTTCTTTACTATCAAATCTCGTATCATCCTGAGCTCTTAAAATCATCCTTATTCGGTCATTTTCAGGACTCCTGCCCCACGCATTTTCCCCTCCTTGAGCAGAATTAAGGCTTCGTTAGCTTCTTCCAATTTAAATTCCTGGGTTTCAGGGATAATGGGAATTTCGGCAGCCAAGGGAAGGAACTCTTGAGCATCCTTCCTAGTTACATTAGCCACACTTTTCACTTCCTTCTCATACCACAGGTGCTCAGTGTAGTCTAATTCCGGAATGGGCGTTACCTTTCGAATGGCATTTATGACCACCCTGCCTCCCTTTTGTAAATTTCTTAAAGCTTGGCGCACCGGCTCTCCCACAGGAGTAAAGTCGATGGCGCAGTTTAGCTTTTCCGGGGGAGTATCACCCGTCTCTCCGACCCAGTCCGCTCCTAATTTTCTAGCTAAATCCTGATGCTCTTTCTGCTTGGGTCGGGTAAAGACGAAAACCTTGCCATCGAGATACTTATATTTGGCAACCTGGATAACAATATGGGCGGAAGCTCCAAAGCCATAAAGCCCCAGCACTCTGCCATCTTCCATCCTTGAGAGTCTCAAGGCTCGGTAGCCAATCACTCCGGCACATAAAAGCGGGGCAGCCTTCACATCGGTAAACTTTTCGGGAATTGGATAGGCAAAGTCCTCTGATACTACGGTATATTGGGCATAGCCTCCATGAGCATCTTTCCCTGTCCATTTTGCCGTGTCACAGAGGTTTTCCTTGCCTTTTAGGCAAAAGGAACAACGACCACAAGCCCAATTAATCCAGGCAATTCCCACTCTATCGCCTTTCTTGAATTTTCTTGCCTCCGGCCCCAAGCTTTCCACCCTGCCCACAATTTCATGACCTAAAATCATGGGAAATTTTGAAGGAGCCACCCGACCTTCAATTTCGTCAATCTCGGTGTGACAAACTCCAGAGGCAGAGACTCGAACTAAGATTTGACCTCTCTCGGGAACAGGTTGGGGCAAATCCACCAGCCTCAGAGGTCTTTCTTCGACTGATGAGATTTTCTCCAGCACCATCGCCTTCATTGTTTCACCATCTTTCCCTTTAGGCAGCAAAACATCAAGCTGCCTTTATGTCATACTTGTAGTGCGTGCTAAATAGCTCTGATACCCCCTCATACCACGAAGATGCTTTCATAAAGATTTTGTGAAATCTCAGCAAAGTTATCCCTGTAAAGCTTCACCGTCTCGGGGAGGTAGTCCAGTATGTCTTGCGCCGTTATCCCATCCTCACCTTTATCCACAGCGGCAACATCGCCCGAAAATCCGTGGATAAACACACCCATCCTCACCGCGTCCTCAATGGCTAATCCCAGACCATACATGGCGGCGATAGTCCCCGTCAGGACGTCGCCGCTCCCAGCAGTGGCCATGCCGGAATTGCCACTTAAGTTGATGAAAACAGTTCCGTCGGGATAGCCTATGAGGGAATGGGCTCCCTTTAAGATAATTATGGCATTGAGTTCTTTTGCCGTGCGCTGCAAAACATCTACCTTGTTCTTATTTATCTCGCTTATCTCCATTTTGGCGATTCGGGACATCTCGCCCAGATGAGGCGTAAGTATCGTCAGTGCTTCCCTCTTTCTTATTTCCCCCAGGGCTTCAGCAATGGCAGTAATTCCATCGCCATCTATGAGCAGAGGCTTGCTGATTCTGGGAGCTAGCTTCCGTACCAGTTCCTGCGTCTCCCTGGCCAGAGAAAGACCGGGGCCCAGGACTACCATATCCACCGTTTGGGAAAAATCTAAGAGTTTATCCTGGTTTTCCAGTGCTATGCTTCCTGAAGGCGTCTCTTTTTGAGGAACAAAGACAATCTCGCTTCCCTTACTTGCTATGAATGGTGAAATAGATTTGGGTGTTGCCAGGTAGGAAAGCCCGCCTCCGGCTTTGAGAAAAGATAAAGCAGAGAAATATGGCGCACCGAGGTAACTTGTGGAGCCTGCAATAAAGAGAGCCTTTCCATAGCTTCCCTTGTGAGTATCTGTAGCTCTTTCTGGAAGCTCTACGGTATTATTGACTGCTACTTTTATGGCTTGGGAATTATAGAGGGCAGGTGGGAACGATATATGCGAAACGTATAGTTTTCCGCAGTGCTCATAGCCGGGATAAAGCATAGTTCCCAGCTTGGGAAGCCCGAATGTCACGGTATAATCTGCCTCTATTGCCACACCCATTACTTCCCCGGTATCGCCATTTATGCCTGAAGGAATGTCCACGCTAAATACTGTACTCAGACTCTCGTTTATCAGTTGAATTACATCTTTGTATACCCCGCTTACCTTTCGGACAAGACCTGTGCCAAATACGGCATCCACGACGGCGTCACAATCAAGGAGTTCAGGTATTGCCGAGTCAATTGAGCTGATTCTGGACATCTCTATTGGCATTCTGGATACTATTTCGAAGTTCTTTTTTGCCGCCCCTCTAAATTTGGCTTCATCGTCCAAAAGAAAGACTTTTACCTCCCCACCATTGGAGTGAATCTTCCTGGCAACAACCAGCCCATCTCCACCGTTGTTGCCACCACCACAAAAGATAACGAATTTGTTGTTCTTTATTCCAAATTCCTGCAACATGACGAAGTACACCGCCTGGCCAGCGTTTTCCATCAAAAGGTCTTGCGAAATACTAAATTCTTCCGTAGCACGCCTGTCCAGGTCTTTCATTTCATCCACCTTAGCTACTTTCATTTTCACCCCCTTGCCAGCGATTGCCTGCAAGCTAATATTTCACTATGGCCATAGAGTACTCAACTAGAATGGTACATCACTCCTGAGAGAAAGCACAAGGGTGATACACAATCCAACAGTAGAATTCTACAGGCTGAAAACTGGCAGTTGACACTTATCGATAGTATAATACACCTATTCGCAGGATTGACCAACATGGGAAAGAAAATTCGAATAAAAGCAGGAGAGATTGAAGCAGAGGCTGAGCTAAATGATACCAGAACGGCGCAGGCAATCGGGGAAGCGTTGCCTATGAAAGGACATGTCAATCTCTGGGGAGATGAAATATATTTCTCAATTCCCCTTAGCCTTAAGCTAGAGGCTGGACAAGAAGTGGTAAGCATAGGAGATTTAGGTTACTGGCCTGATGGCAATGCATTTTGTATCTTCTTCGGTCCCACTCCTGTAAGCCAGAGAGGTGAAATTCGCCCGGCGAGCCAGATTACTGTGTTCGGCAAAGTCATCGGCGACGCCACGATATTTAAAAAGGTAGCCTCAGGAACGAAAATCGTTGTCACGAGCTAATAACGATCCTCTAAATATCATTTAGGAGGTAAGTACGTTGGAAAATAAAGCAGTGACTAAGCAAGTACTGGTCATTTTGGGTAGCCCGAGGAAAAAAGGAAATAGCTCCGCTCTAGCAGACCGGATTTCGCGAGGGGCAAAATCCGCTGGCGCAGAAGTGGAAACTCTGTTTCTTCAAGACCTGAAAATCAGTCCCTGCAGAGGTTGTGACACTTGCCAGACGCATGATAGCAAAGGATGCGCAACCAAAGACGACATGCAAAAAATATACCCGAAGTTGATAAGAGCAAACGCCTGGGTCATTGCCAGCCCGGTTTATTGGTTTACAATGTCCGCTCAGACAAAGATATTCATGGATCGCTGTTACGCACTCCCTGCCTATGCAAAGAATCCTTTTGCAGGCAAACGGATCGCCATTGCAATGAGTTACGGGGATATTGATGCAGTCAAATCCGGGTGTGTGAATGCGTTGAGAACATTTCAGGATGCTTTCAGATACACAAGATCAAAGATAGTTGGTATGGTGTACGGCAGTGCGATGAAGGCGGGTGAGATTGTAAATAATGAGGCGTTGATGCGGGAAGCTGAAGAACTGGGGAAACTGCTGGTGAGCCGTTAATTGGACAACAATACCTAATTTAGGTATGATGCCCCAGAATTTTTGAGGCTTTTGGCGAAATCTTCTGCTTGTCTTAAGTCTTCGGTATCGGGTCTGCCCTTGTTTACTCCGCCAACGAGCTTAGTTACCCTGTATGTATCAAGTCCCCGGCAGGAGAATTCGCCGATAATATCGAAGCCTTTTCGTCGCAGTCTTTCTTTTAACGGTTTATCGAAATTATGGATAAACTGTATTTTCCTTAGTCCGCTTGTCGAAAAAATGAATGCTTTTTTATTTCTTAGTATGGATAACATATCGACAAAATTTAGTAGATTTTTATGATGTTTGCCAAAATAAATCCCCGAGCCAAAACCAATTAAATCATACTGCTCAAGCATGCTTGTAGCCACTTGCTTCACCTGCAACAAGTCGGCATTAAGAATATCTGTCATTACCTTAGCAACCCTTTCAGTATTGCCATGGTGCACGGAGATATAGATTATTAGAGCTTTCATTATTTGTTGTCTTCCGTATTTCAAGTTTAAGTTTGACGGAAAAAGTTCTCCCGAACTGGAACCAACCAACTATTCCAGACAATCAGTGATGGCAATTCGCAGATTTCCAATATAGGCGCGCAACGCAACAGGCCTGTCACATATAAGAACATTGTAGCTTCTGGTTGGGTTATCGGCTTAAGAGGCCTGACACAGCAAGTACAGATGTAATATCCAGCCTAAATCCCGGCCCCATACTGGTAGAGAGAACCACGCTTTTGATATATTGCCCTTTGGCCCCGCTTGGCTTTGCTTTAACAATAGCTTCAATCGCTGCTGCGAGGTTCTCCAAGAGCTTGTCCTTATCAAAACTGATTTTACCAATGGGCAAATGGATAATAGCTGTTCTATCCAAACGAAATTCAGTTCTACCTTTACGAGCTTCATTCACAACGCGAGCTAGATCTTGAGGCGGTACTACTGTGCCCGACTTGGGATTGGGCATCAAACCTCGCCGACCTAAAATACGACCGAGCTTGGCTACTTTGGGCATCATATCAGGGGTGGCAACAGACACATCAAATTCAAGCCAGCCACCTTCAATTTGTTTAATAAGCTCGTCTGCTCCAGTATAGTCAGCACCTGCTTCCTCCGCCAACTTTATCCCTTCACCTTGGGTAAAGACGAGCACTCGTGTCTTCTTCCCCAGTCCATTAGGCAATAGAATTACACCACGCACTTGTTGGTCAGCACTGCGAGGATCGACCCCCATCCTCAAATGGAGCTCAACGGTCTCATCAAATTTGGCATAGGAAACCTCCTTAGCCAATTCAATCGCTTCTTCAGGAGAATAGGTCTTCGATTTATCTACAAGTTTACTAGCTTCCTGGTATTTCTTACCATGTTTTTCCACTTACTTATATCCTCACAAATTTATTCTACCTCGACTCCCATGCTCCGAGCTGCGCCAGCAACAATGCTTGCTGCCTTATCAATATCAGTCGTATTGAGGTCCTTCATTTTATTTCGTGCGATCTCATAAACTTTATCTTTACTTATCTTGCCTATTTTCTCGCTTCCAGTATTACCGCTACCCTTTTCTACTCCCAAAGCGCGCCGTAACAGATCAGAAACAGGCGGCATCTTGGTCACAAAGTTAAAGGAGCGATCCTCATATACAGTTATCTCAGCAGGAATGATAAAACCTTCTTGAGAAGCAGTTCGTTCATTATATTCCTTACAAAAAGCCATAATGTTAATACCATGTTGCCCTAAAGCAGGCCCCACAGGTGGTGCCGGAGTAGCTTTACCTGCAGATATCTGCAACTTAATGACCGTTTTAACTTTCTTCGCCATTACTGATTCTCTCTTTCATTACGTTCTGGGCTCCTATTCAGGCGTTATATCCTTTCTATCCCCAGGAGGTCCAACTCCACAGGCGTTTCCCGGCCGAAGAGCGATAGCAAAACTATTGCCTTACCTTTGTTCAGATTAACTTGCTCCACTTTGCCGATGAAGTCAATAAAAGGCCCACTCGTTACACGTACACTATCTCCTTCCTTAAAAGTCATTTTAACCTCGGTAGGAGCTTCCTCTATGCGTCGCAGGATGGCATCCGCTTCTTGATTAGGTAAAGGAACAGGTTTGGTACCAGCACTCACAAAGCCAGCGACCCCGGGGGTGTTGCGCACTATATCCCAGCTGTGCTCGTCTAAACTCATATTTACCATGATATAACCTGGGAAAGCTTTTTTAATCAGCGTATGACGCTTTCCACCTTTGATTTCAATCTCTTTAGTTGTGGGTATCACCACATCAAATATCTTATCACCCACATCCATATATTTAATACGCTGTTCTAAGTTCCTCCTGGCCTGCTCCTCATGCCCTGAAGAGACGTATAATAAGTACCATTCTCCATCAACCATTGATTATTAACCACCTAGAAGCAAAAATAGTTGTGTAAAAACCCAATCTAAAGCACCTAAAATGGCCCCTACAATGGCACACACAACGAGCACTAAGAGACTCAACCTCAAAGCTTCTTGCCTCGTTGGCCAGTGCGCTTTTCGCAGTTCAGCTATTACCTCGGGAAAGAAACTGAACCTCGATTTTTTAGCCGGAGCGGACTTAGTACCCGCTTTCTTAGCTTGAGTTGTCATAAGTTACTTTGTTTCGCGATGAACAGTATGGCTACGACAATGAGGACAATACTTATTCAACTCCAGCCGTTGCGGATCATTCTTCTTGTTCTTCGTAGTAGTATATGTTCTCCGCAAACATTGATTGCAAGCCAGGTGGATAATTATGCGTAAATCGCCCTTCTTTTTAGCCACGTTTAAAAATTTACAAAGTGCTTAGGCGTCGTTATTTATGCGATAATCTTGCTAATCACGCCAGCACCGACTGTCCTGCCTCCCTCCCTGATAGCAAAGCGTAATCCCTCCTCCATAGCTACGGGGTAAATGGTCTTAATCTTCATATGAGTCAGGCTGTCACCGGGCATAGCCATCTCCACACCTTCAGGAAGACTTATTTCGCCCGTAACGTCCAGAGTTCTGATAAAAAACTGGGGCTTATAACCATTGAAGAAAGGTGTGTGCCTGCCGCCTTCCTCCTTGGTCAAAATATATACTTCAACCTCAGCTTCAGTATGAGGCTTGACCGTATTTGGTTTAGCCAGCACCTGCCCTCGCTCTATTTCATCTCGGTCTATGCCCCGCAATAGCACTCCAACAGCATCGCCTGCCTCCGCTTCCTGCATGGTCTTATGGAACATTTCCAGGCTAATTGCCACTACTTTTCTTGTCTCTTTTAACCCTACTATCTCTATTTCGTCACCGCTTTTGACCACCCCGCGTTCTACTCGGCCGGTAGGCACAGTCCCCCGTCCTTTGATACTGAACACGTCTTCTACTGGCATCAAGAAGGGTTTATCCTTTTCTCTCTGTGGTAGCAGAATATACTCATCTATAGCATCCATCAATTTCCATATTGGTCCACACCAAGGGCACTCTCTTTTTCCACAGCCACATTCCAGAGACTTAAGAGCACTTACTCGCACAATGGGGATTTCATCACCAGGAAAGTTGTACTTTTTAAGCAAGTCTCTAACCTCCATCTCTACCAAATCTAACAACTCTTGATCATCTACCAGATCTACCTTATTGAGAGCCACCATTATACGGGGAACTTCCACCTGCCGGGCTAGAAGGATGTGTTCCCTTGTTTGTGGCATAGGACCGTCATCGGCAGCGACCACCAGAATAGCTCCATCCATCTGAGCAGCTCCAGTTATCATGTTCTTGATATAGTCAGCATGCCCGGGACAGTCAACATGACAATAATGGCGCGTCTCAGTCTCATACTCGATATGGGAAATAGCAATCGTCAGTCCACGAGCTTTTTCTTCAGGAGCATTATCTATGGAATCAAAGGTCCGGAATTGTGTAGTGCCTCCTTTAGATAATACCTGGGTCATGGCTGCAGTCAGTGTGGTTTTCCCATGGTCAACATGTCCTATAGTGCCTACATTTATATGTTGTTTAACGCGCTCATAAACTTTCTTAGCCATTTTAACCTCCTTTTATTTCAAAGCCCACAACCAGATTCGAACTGGTGACCCCGTTCTTACCAAGAACGTGCTCTACCTACTGAGCTATGTGGGCAAGTATGCATGAAATTATATTTTAAGTCAACATGGACAAAGAGTCAACTAGGTATGGCTATTCTACTTTAGAACGTGATGTACATGTTCAGCTGGCAGATTAGCGGAGAGATTTTAAAGGATGCTTTGGTGAAAGTCAAGAAGGAGGTATAGAAGATGGCGAGTGTAGCTGAAAAGGTATACATGGACTTGGTGGCAAGAGGCAAGGATATTGATACTGCTAAACGTTGGCGAAATTTGATTATGAAGTTTGAGGTTTGCTGTGGAGCTAAGAACATATATGAGAGAGATGATGTCATAAGGTATTTATGCTGGTTGCGTGAGCAAGGGTATAGGCAGAGTTCAATAGATGTGATGGTGAGGCCTGTGAAGTTATTAGCTCAGATACAAGGATGGTCGTTTCCGCGGTTAGCAATGCCAAAGGTGAGAGATGGTGATGTAAGACGGCCAATGCTTAGTCATGAGGAAGTCTGTCAGATGATTAGGAGAGGTAAAGAAGTGCTGTCGGCCAGGGAGCTGGCTTATTTGGCATTATCAACTACCTATGGACTAAGACGTGAGGAACTGAGTGGTTTGGGCAGAATCGATGGTAAGGTGACCGTAGACACGGTTAAAGGTGGTCCGGTGACCAATCATATGGTCCCTAACGAGATAAAGCCTTATTTAGCGGGCTATGAGAGGACTGGTGTGCGTTATATGAGCTTCGTGTTTAGGAGAATCATTAAGAAGCTAGACCTTGCTTTGTCTGGGGAGAATTACGGTTGGCATGCAATAAGGCGTGCTTTAGCTACGGAACTTCTGTACAGGGATTTTAGCTTAATTAATGTCGTGAGGTTTATGCGGTGGTCTGATGGTACTGTGAAAGGCGAGTTTGGCATGTTAGCAATTTACGGTAAACGTAATCAAGAGGAGGTAGATAGGAGTGTTTTTAGGGTACATCCATTTTTATCGATTTGGAGTGAAGGAGGTAAGTAATTGAGGAAAGCGATAGCTTTTAGCTCAAGGCGGCGGGCGGCGAGCGAAAGCTCGCGCCTCTTAGGAGATAGGTCTTATATCCCTGTATATATTCTGGTATGTCTAGGGTGAATGATAAGGTTTCTAGGAGCTTAGAAGTGCCTTTGAGGGCATTGTGGTGCAAAGCGAGAGGCGGTGGCAGTCGCTTGCGACAAGCCACTGCAAGAGAAGAGAAGATTTAAGTACTTAATATATAGTCTTGACATATATCCCGTATCAGCAGATTTTGGAAACGAAGGTTTGAGCGGTATCTGAAGTTCTATGTGTTGTATCGGAAGATTGGTGATAGGCTTCTCTCAATGGATTAAAAGGGAATTTGGCGCTTACCCTAAAAGGGAGATGTTGGTTGAGTTAGCGAGGATGAGCAAGTCGGAGCGTGAAGAAAATACGTGGTTTGGGCTGTATTTGTGGGA
>SOHS01000035.1 GCA_004377135.1 Dehalococcoidia bacterium
CTCTGTCGAGGAATGAGAGTAGATATAACGCCGTGGACAAGCAAGGTAGAGGCCGGAATTGGAAGAATTAAATCGATGGGTAAAACCTTTCCGATTGCGCTTAAGTCCCTGCCTGACTGACGCGGTATTTAGTGATGGAACCTTGATGGGGAGGTGATAGCCATGGACTAAGGTTAGCGGAAAATGAACGGGTAGACATGAAAGTGTATCAGCAAAACTGGAATTAATAGAGAGGAGGTGTACAGAAATGAATTGGGGTGGCATAATAGAGCCTTTCCAAGCTTTCTTTAGCACACTAATAGATTTTTTACCATATATCGTCGCCGTACTGGTCCTTTTGCTCCTAGCCTGGATTTTAGCCAAAGTCCTCAGGGCAGGCATCCGAAAACTTGTGCGAGCCACTGGTATTGATAAAAGGCTGGGTAAGGGTGAAGATCCCCAAGACCCAAGCCAATTTCCGGTGGCCCAGGGTGCAGGCACGGTAACTTTCTGGATTGTATGGATATTGTTCATACTGGCTATACTGCAAGTCTTAGGCGTAGAAGGTCTCTTCGATTCAATCGTGGTGGTATTTCAGAAGATCTTTGCCGCCGTTCCCAACATCATCGCTGCTGTGCTGGTGCTTGGGATCTTTTACCTGGTGGGCAGACTCCTGGCCAAGCTGGTCGCTAAAGCCTTGACCAGCATTCACTTTGATGAGTTGCCAGTCAAGTTAGGGCTGGTAAAAGAGGCGCCCACAGGAGCCGGCTCTGCTTCCAATGTGGTTGGCTACATTGTCATGGTATTCATAATGCTCTTTGCCATAATCATGGCAGCAGACCTGCTTGGTTTTGCCGCCGTGAATAATCTCATCGCCGTCTTGACCCAATTCCTGGGTCTGGTTCTTCTCGGTGCTGTTATTATCGGCATCGGCATTCTTGTGGCCAATTTCCTGGCAAATATTCTGCGAGCGGGCGGCAGAGCAGGACCTATGGTTTCCTTCGTCAGGGTCTCCGTTGTTGTGTTAAGTGTCCTCTTGGGAATACGCGCAATGGGTTTTGCCAACGATCTCATTTTGCTGGGCTTCGGGCTAGCCATGGGCGCAGCCGCAATAGCAGCCGCTATCGCCTTTGGGCTGGGTGGCCGCGAGGTTGCTGGTGAGCTTCTGGCTCGCTGGACCAAAAGTGGTTCCAGCACCGGGAAAACCGGTGATAAGACCAAGAAATAGCCGGAAATAATAAGTAGAAAGAGTGTCCTAACCTAAAGGATGGTGATGCTGCAGGTCTAGAAGGGGCCGGGTAATCTCTTACACAGCCCGGCCCCTTTTTTTCATTTATCCCCGAAGACACTGGTATCTGTAGAAATACAGGGACACTATACCAACCAGGCTTACTATGAATCGAGTATTATGTCCCCGAAGACTGCCGGGCATGGATTCCATTCCGGGGTAGTTAGAGATATAATTGAATCAAAAGGGGATAAGAATAAACGGATATTGACGGAAGGACCACCTGAGACGTGGAGAGAAACACGTTTGAGCAACCCTCAAAAGAGTGAATAGATGATACGTTTTCTTAGAGTCGTCTATGTTGTGGCTATAGCGGTTGTGCTTGTCCTGCTTGTCATCTTCGGCGTCGAGGCTTTCTATCC
>SOHS01000056.1 GCA_004377135.1 Dehalococcoidia bacterium
TGGCTGGATAAGCTGGAAAGAGCGACTCAACAGAAGAGTAGTCAGAAGGCAGTAGTCAGCAGCCAGAAGGCACCGGCTGAGCCCAGCCAGAAGCGGAGAGAAGGGCTGGACTCGCCCATAACTGTTATCAAAGGCGTCGCCCTCAGCGTAGCTAATAAATTCGCCAAGCTTAATGTAAGAATAGTGCACGATTTGCTTTATTTCTTTCCCAGGCGCTATGTCGACTACAGCCGGAGGAAACCCGTCTCTGCACTTATAGAAGGTGAAGAGCAGACTATCATAGGCACAATCTGGCAGGCCAGAGTAGCTACCCTGGGCAACCGGAAGGGCACAGAGGTAATCGTCGGCGACGAGACGGGAAACATCAGAGTGGTCTGGTTTAATCAACCTTACCTGGCAAAACGCTTCCGTACTAATGCCAGGGTAGTAATTAGCGGTACGGTCGGCCTGTTCAAAGGACACAAAGTATTCGAGTCCCCGGAATGGGAATTGCTTGAAGATAAAGAACTGATTCACACCGGGCGCCTGGTCCCGGTCTATCCCCTTACTCAGGGCTTATATCCCAGGCAGGTAAGGAAATGGACCAAGGAGGCTGTCGATGACTATGTCTGGCAATTGGATGATTTCCTGCCTTCAGAGATTAAGACCCGCTGCCAGTTATTAGACCTTCCCGCCGCAATCGCTCAAATCCACTACCCCGATGACCAGACAATGGCGGAAAGGGCAAGAGGGAGGCTATCCTTCGACGAGCTATTTCTTCTGCAGTTAGGTGTTCTGGCTAGAAAGAGGGACTGGCAGGAAGGTCAGCCGGGCAATGCCTTTCATATAGACCGGGAAGTTATCAGCAAGTTTTTAAATTACCTGCCTTTCACCCTGACCCAGGCGCAGGAGCGAGTATTGCAGGAAATTCTAACCGACCTGCAACAGGCAAAAGCCATGTCACGTCTTCTCCAGGGAGAGGTGGGCAGCGGCAAGACCGTAATTGCGACCCTGGCCCTCCTGATAGCTGCTGCCAACGGTTACCAGGGGGCGTTAATGGCGCCCACCGAGGTCCTGGCCGAGCAACATTACACCAATATCTGTGGCTATCTGTCGCAGGTCGGCACACAGGAAACCGGCCCCGAGCCGGGCGAAGGAACTATCAGGTGCTACACAGGATTTCTGTCCAGGCCGCTGACCATCGCTTTGCTCACCGGGAGCCTCAGCAGTGCTGAGAAACAAAGTCTGCACGGTAAAATTCAGCAAGGTGAAGTGGATATCGTTGTCGGCACCCATGCCCTTATTCAAAAAGAGGTGGAATTCAACAAATTAGGGCTGGCGGTGATAGATGAGCAACACCGTTTTGGCGTATTGCAGCGGTCAGCACTGCGGCAAAAGGGGTTTAATCCTCATGTTCTGGTCATGACCGCCACACCTATTCCGCGAACCATGGCGCTGACGCTCTATGGAGACCTCGACATTTCGGTTATCGATGAGCTGCCGCCGGGGCGACAGGTAGTGAAAACAAAGTGCCTCGATCCGCAAGATAGGGAAAAAGCTTACAGCTTCCTCCATCGCCAGGTCAGCAACGGCCGGCAAGCTTTCATCATCTGCCCCTTAGTCGAAGAATCCGAAGTACTCGAGGCAAAAGCCGCCACAACGGAGTATGAGCGACTATCCCGAGAGGTCTTTCCGGACTTAAAATTGGGACTACTCCATGGTCAAATGCCCGGTAATGAGAAAGAGAAGGTGATGCGCCACTTTCGAGGCGGGGAGCTCGATATTCTGGTGTCAACCTCGGTGGTGGAGGTGGGCATCGACGTACCCCGGGCCTCTGTCATGATGGTAGAGGGAGCTGAGCGCTTCGGCTTATCTCAGCTCCACCAGTTCAGGGGACGTGTGGGGCGAGATAAAGAACAGGGCTATTGCCTGCTTATCCCGGAAAAGCTTTCACCGGAGGCAAGGGAGCGCCTCCGGCTGATGGAGAGGGTGCATGATGGCTTCGCCCTGGCCGAGAAAGACTTAGAGCTACGAGGCCCCGGGGAATTTTTCGGCACCCACCAGAGCGGCCTGCCCGACCTCAAGCTTGCCAAGCTAACCGATTTACACAGTCTGGAATTAGCCCGGCATGAGGCGCTAACTCTTTTTCAAAGCGACCCCAACTTAAAGAAAGCTGAACATAAACCTTTACGTCAACAATTGAGTCGGGCATGGTCCGGGGGCGCTGAATGGAGCTAAATCCACGCAGACCTTGCGATTTTGGTGAGAACCCGTTAAATTTAGAATTTAATTTATTAGGATTAATTTGATCATGATCAGGCAAGAATTAGCCAGATGTTTGCAGCAGGCTGTGTTGGAGGCACAGCAGAAAGGTGACCTGGCTTCAGCCACCTTGCCCGAGGTGCTTATAGAACATCCCCAAAACCCCGAACACGGTGATTTTGCTTCAGGCCTCCCTTTGAAGCTGGCCCGGACTATGAAGATGTCCCCCATGGCTATAGCCGAAAAGGTCTCTGAGCACATAGTACCGCCGCCCCAAATTGACAGGATTTGGGTTGCTGAGCCGGGCTTCATCAACTTCATCCTGCGGGATGACTGGCTGAGTACGGAGGTGGAATCAGTCCTGGCTGCCGGTGAATCGTACGGTGATATTGAAATGGGCAAAGGTAATCGGGTCCAAGTTGAATTCGTTAGTGTCAACCCCACCGGACCCCTTCACGTAGGTCATGGCCGTGGTGCCGTTTTAGGCAGTACTCTGGCTAATGTACTTACCGTCTCTGGCTACGCTGTAGAAAAAGAATTCTATATAAATGATATGGGTAACCAGATAGATAACTTTGGCCGTTCTCTCTATGCTCGTTACCGGCAATGCCTGGACCAGGAAGCCGCCATGCCACCGGATGGCTACTACGGCAATTACATAATTGACCTGGCCAAAGAAATAATTCAGGAGCAGGGTGATAGATTTTTATCGTTGCCCGAGAGCGAGGCGGCTTCGCAACTAGCGGAGGTTGGGACTGCCAAGATGTTGCAGGGAATTAAACAAGACCTCGAGCTGCTAAGCGTTGTCTTTGACACCTGGTTCTCAGAAAAAAGCCTTTATCAGGGCGGGCAATATAGCAAGGTTATGGAACTACTCCAGAGCGGGGGCTATATGGCTAAAAAGGAAAACGCCACCTGGTTTGAATCGAGTGCCCTGGGCGAAGACAAGGACAATGTCCTGGTGCGCAGCGATGGTTCTCCTACCTATTTTGCCTCGGATATTGCCTATCATTACAACAAGTTCCTGGAGCGAAAATTCGACCGGGTGATTGATATCTGGGGGGCTGACCATCAGGGACATGTCCCTCGAATGAAAGCGATGCTCAAGGCCTTGAACTGTGACCCTGAGCAGCTTAAGGTGATAATCTGCCAGCTAGTCACCCTGCGGCGTGGAAAGGAAATAGTTAAAGTATCCAAGCGTGGTGGCGATATTATTACTTTGAAAGAGGTGGTAGACGAAGTAGGCTCGGATGCCTGTCGCTTCATATTCCTCTCCCGTTCTGCCGATAGCCAGATGGATTTCGATATAAAGCTCGCCAAGCGGCAATCGGCGGACAATCCTGTGTATTATGTCCAGTATGCTCACGCCCGGATCGCGAGCATTCTTCAGCTCGCTAAACAGCGGGAGATAGACTGCAGTCAGGGTGATGTTTCTCTGCTTACCACCGAGCCGGAGCTCACCTTAATTCGCCGCTTGATACTCCTCCCCGAAATAGTAGAACAGGTGGCAGTTACTCTCGAGCCTCACCACCTGCCTTACTATGCCCAAGATTTAGCCACTGTCTTCCACAGCTTCTATAAGCAATGCCGGGTTGTCTCTGAAGACGAAGCACTAACCAAGGCACGTCTCAAGCTGGTCAAGGCAACACAGATTGCCCTGGCTAAAGTCCTTCACCTCATGGGCATGAGTGTCCCGGAAAAGATGTGATTTGTCCTGCTCGAGGTTTTGCGATAAGGAGGGGATATCTTCATCTTTGTCGGGGAAGGATAGATTTCAGCACAGTACTACTCGAATTCTCGGGCGAAATTGTGCTACTACCCAGAGCAGTTGTCTTAAAGATATAATCAACAAAGTACGAGATCTGGCATTTACGGAAAGAGCTGAGTATGGTATGGTTCGGTTCTGACAGATAAGGCAGGCAAGGGATGACAGCTCCACACATATTGGGGTTTCTGGGAATTCTGTTTATCATTGGATTCATAGGGGATTACCTTTTCAAGAAAATAAGTTTTCCCGATATATTAGTGCTACTAGGTTTAGGTTACGTGGCAGGGCCTGTCTTACATATTGTAGACCCAGCCTGGGTAGCCCCGGCGGCGCCAATAATAGCCAATCTATCCTTGGTCGTGATTCTATTTAACGGCGGTTTGGGCCTTGAGTTTTCCCAAGCTCGAGCCACCGCGCCCAGGGCAATAGCGCTCGCTTTAGTGGGTATCGGGGCCAGCATGATCGCGGCTACGACCTTTGTTTACTACGTTCTAGATTGGGAATTGATGAATAGCTTGTTGCTTGGAGCCATCGTGGGCGGCACAAGTCCTGCTATCGTAATGCCTCTTATCGGGCGAGCTAAAGTCTCTCCCGAGACATCATCCCTATTACATATAGAGTCCGCTCTAAATGGCGCCCTGGTGATTGTGATTGCCCTGGTTATCCTGGAAGTCATGACTGTTGGGGCGACTGGGAATATAGGTCCGGCGATTGCTAAAGCTATCGGCATGCGCTTTCTTATAGGACTGGGAATCGGCGGCGGCGCCGGATTTGCCTGGCTTTGGGTGCTGACGTTCATAGAAGGCGAGCTATACGATGATATCTTGACCCTAGCTGTCCTTTTCTTACTTTATCTCGCCGTGGAGAGTCTACAGGGCAGCGGAGCTATTTTCGCTCTCGTATTCGGCTTAATCCTGGGAAACGGCATGGATTTTGCCAGATTTCTACGCACTAAGAGGACTATCGAGATCCACAATACCATGATGACGTTCCACTCTCAAATATCTTTCATAGTGAAGACATTCTTCTTCGGTTACTTGGGATTGATGATAACCTTTGACGACCCCAACGTAATTGTACCGAGTATCCTCCTGTCTTTGGCCCTATTGGCAGTAAGGTGCATAGTAGTCCCTGCTATTTCCATAGGTAAAAAGAGCTTGCTTGCCAACACAGGAATACTAGCTACAATGCTACCTCGAGGTCTATCCGCCGCCGTGGTAGCTGAAATAGCTGCTTCCTCGGGCATTCCCAATGCCCGGCTTTATCCCGAGATAACGATAGTGGTTATCGCAACTACTGTCATAATCTCAGCTGTAGGTATTCCCCTCTTCGCTAGGAAATCGCCGCAGGAGAACAGCGAGACAAAGGAAAAAGGCGGGACAGCAAATTCACCTTGAGCTAGCGCCAAGCGTTACTCCACCGCCCTTCACCTTACCATTGCTTGACGGAAACTGGCTTGTGCTTTATTATTAAGCAAACTCGCCACTTTATTTACCTCGCCTTATGGCGGAGGTGGGGCCGATGGTATACGAGATACAGGTAATTCTAATCCGCAGGTAGGCGTTTAGTATGGCTGCTAAGTATTGCTTTGGCAGCTTTTTACATTAATTGCGGCAGGGAGCAGGCACACTGCTTAAAATAAAAACTCAGGAGGTAAAATGGCACGCGAGGTTAAAATCTACACCACTCCTACCTGTCCTTATTGCAAGATGGCCAAGAAATTTCTGGATGATAATGGCATCAAGTATCAAGAATTAAACATAGTTGAGGATAAAGCGGCCCGGGAGGAAATGAAGAATAAGTATGATTCGCTGACAGTCCCAACAATTTGCTTCGATGGCGAGGTGATGATCGGATTTGATGAGGGGCAGCTCAGGGAGAAATTAGGTCTTTAGTTCATTAAAGGAAATTATGCATGAACTGATTATTATTGATGGTGGTCCAGCCGGTATGACGGCAGCAGTGTACGCAGCCAGAACAGAACTGCATGCATTGCTTATAAGCTACGACATAGGAGGGCAAAGATTGCCCTTCAAGCTCACCGCTACCTGCGGAGGCTCAGCGAATAAATAAATATATTAGAAAGGAGGATCGAAATGGCTGTTTTTTTCTCGGGGAGTGAACTCTTAGAAATAGCTACGGGCATAGAAAGGAACGGTATGGCATTCTATCAGGCTCTGGCTGATAAGACCGGAAGAAGGGATGTTAAGGACATCTATAATTATCTCGCTGGAGAAGAAAAGAAACATATGGATATCTTTCAGGGTATGTCGGATGCCCTGGGGCAAGCTAAGCCCACGGAAACCTATACTGATGAATATATGCTTTACCTCAAATCATTAGTTGACAGCACAGTATTTTCCAGTGTTACCGAGGCCCAGCAAAAAGCTGGTAAGGTATTCAATGAAAGTGAAGCCCTTGACATTGGAATCCAAGCTGAGAAGGATTCCATCTTATTTTACTCAGAATTGCAGAGCTTGGTGAGGGAGCGGGACCGCAAAGTAGTCCTCAACACATTGGAGGAAGAAAAAAAGCACCTGCGCCAGCTTTCGGAACTCAAGGCAGGATTATAAAGAATGTGAATTCTGGCTTTTTGATGGCTATAAAAAATTAAGGAGGTGAAAATGGCTGTTAAAAAAGTTAGCGAAAAATATCGCTGCAATGTCTGTGGCAATGAAGTGACGGTGACCAAGGTTGGGGGCGGTACTCTGGTCTGTTGCGGGCAGGATATGGAATTAATCAGCTCGTAATGTTTTAAGAGGAGTGAGCAAATGAAACATGAACAAACCCGGACGATAGAGGTACTTCAGCTCGCTGTTCGGATGGAGGTAGAGGGTAAGGAGTTTTACCAGCAGGCAAGCCAGAAAAGCAGCAATAAGCTAGCTAAGGAACTATTTCAACACCTGGCTAATGAAGAGGAAATTCACGGTAAGAAATTTGAGGAAATATATGAAGCCCTCAAGAAAGGGCAGAATTGGCCTGATATAGAGCCACCATCTGAAAAAGGGAAAAGACTCAAGTCTCTTTTCGCCGAAGCCACTAAAGCGCTGGGCAGCAAGATTACAGTGGCCGAGTCTGAACTTGAAGCTATCAAGATAGCTATGGATATGGAGATCAAGTCTTATAATTTATATCAGTCTCGAAGCGAAGAAAGCACCCTCCCTGTGGAAAAGAGGTTCTATGAGACTCTGGCGGGCGAGGAGCGGGGGCACCATCTCGCCCTTGTCGATTCCTATGAGTATCTCAGTGACCCTGCGGGATGGTTTACCAAAAGCGAACATTGGTCATTGGATGGAGCCTAAATAAGCAACCAGGAGAGTTCATATGGGGGATGTTGCTTTAAGCATTGAGCAGCTAGCTGTAGAGGTGGAAGGGCGGGAGATTTTGCATAACATAAATTTGGGGATGAAGCTTGGCGAGACACATGTCCTTTTCGGTCCCAACGGCAGCGGGAAAACCACTTTGCTCATGGCAATAATGGGTTTCCCCAAGTACCGGGTGACCAAAGGCAAAATCATTTTCAAAGGCCAGGATATAACGATGTTGTCGCTGGATGAGAGAGCCCGTTTAGGGATTGGTATGTCCTTCCAACGGCCGCCGGTGGTTCGGGGGGGGGGAAATGCACGGGGGCTCATCACTAAGTGCCGGATTACAGAGGGCAATTGAAGCCAGTCAAAAGGATATTATGTAAATAATACTGACGGAATGATGGTCAGACAAGTTAGAACACAGTAAGGAGGTGAAGCAATGTTTGAGCAATGTCCGGGAGCCAGCAACATAAGGACGCCGACGATTGAGCTAAAGACGTGTCCACAATGCGGCGCGGAGATAGAAATGTTTTCCTCTGACATGCAGATGGATTGTCCTAAATGTGGATTTACCGTCTATAACGATTTGGAGTCGTGTATTCAGTGGTGCGAATATGCCAAGGAATGTGTCGGAGAGGAAGTCTATGAAAGGTTAATGAAAAAGGTGTCGAAACAAGAGTAGAAAGAAGTCAGGTCAGATGCGACAAGGATAGTTAATGGGATGAAAAGAAAAATTATCAAAATCGATGAGGAGAAGTGTGATGGTTGTGGCGTCTGCGTCCCGGCCTGTGTCGAGGGGGCACTTCAGATTGTCAATGGCAAAGCTAAAATCATCAGCGAGACATACTGCGATGGCCTCGGTGCCTGCATCGGAGAATGCCCCCAAGGGGCTATCACCATTGAAGAAAGGGAAGCCGAGGATTTTGATGACGAGGCAGCGAGACGTCACCTGGAGGAGAAAGAAGAGGTTACGGAGAAACTTCCCTGTGGCTGCCCTTCAGCTACGGTTGTTCGGTTCGAGGGACCAGAATCAGCGGCAGTTGCCTCTAAAAACGCAATCCCCTGCCAATCCATGCTTGGGCACTGGCCGGTTCAACTTACCCTTGTGCCCCCGACGGCGCCTTTCCTCCAGGGAGCTGACCTGCTGCTGGTGGCGGACTGTGTTCCCTTTGCCTATGCTGGCTTTCACCAGGACTTTCTCAGAGATCATGCTCTGCTGGTGGCTTGCCCCAAGCTGGATGACTTCCAGGCTCATCTGATAAAACTGACTCAGATCCTGCGTCAGGCAGAGGTGAAGAGCCTCACTGTGGTGCATATGGAAGTACCCTGTTGTTCCGGGTTGGCACATATGGCAAAGCAGGCGATGCAATTAAGCGGTAAAGATATCCCTCTTAACGAAGTGACCATTGGGATCAGGGGTAATGTAAAGTCCGATAGTTCATAACAGAAGAAGGTTATCTGAATGGCTGTTGACAATACAACAGAAATGCTTGGAACGGCATATGCAATGACTGCTTTCTGGGTCATGTCGGTGTTATTGAGTATATTAGAAAGTAAATAAGGCTGATAGGAGATTAATAGTGAATCACAAGGCTCTGCATAACTGCAGCTATGGTTTATATGTGATAAGCTCCAGAAAAGGAGACAGATTCAATGGACAAATCGCCAACACCGTGTTTCAAGTGACATCTGACCCGCCAACCATTGCCGTGAGTATTAATAAGCAGAATCTGACTCATGAATTTATCAGTGAAAGCAAAGTCTTTACTGCTTCTATACTATCACAGGGTACGCCACTCTCTTTCATCGGTCATTTTGGCTTCAAATCGGGTAGGGAAGTAGACAAACTCAAAGATGTCAATTATAAACTAGGTGAAGCCGAGGCTCCCATAGTACTTGACCATAGCCTGGCTTACCTCGAGGCCAGGGTAATTAACCAAGTAGATGTCGGGACTCACACTATCTTCATAGGAGAGCTTGTGGAAGCGGATGTTCTCAGCGAAGGTGAACCAATGACGTATGCTTACTACCGTCAGGTTAAGAGAGGCACCACTCCCAAGACAGCTCCCAGCTACATCGAAGAAAGAAAGGAGGCGGTATCCAAAATGGCGAAATACGAATGCACTGTTTGTGGGTATATCTATGACCCAGAGTTGGGCGACCCCGACGGCGGTATAAAGCCGGGAACGCCTTTCGAGGAAATACCCGATGATTGGGTATGCCCTGTCTGCGGAGCAAGCAAGGACCAGTTCGAAAAAGTAAAGGAGTGATGGAGTAACGATGATAGAAAACTTGAGCAGAGAACAGTTAGAGGGGATATTAGAAGCAATACCTGTGGAAATTTCTTTCGTTGACGAAGATGATTTAGTTAAATTCTGGAATAAGCACGAAACGAGGATTTTCAAACGGCCGGCTTCAGTGATTGGGAAATCGGCCCAGAACTGTCACCCGAAGCAAAGCGTGGACAAAGTAAACCAGATATTGTCCGATTTCAAGAGTGGCAGGAAGGATTCAGCAGAATTTTGGATAAATCTCGGGGAAAAGAAGGTATATATCAGATATTTTGCTGTGCGGGACAAAGCAGGCATGTATCTGGGCACACTAGAAGCCACCCAGGACATCACGGAGATAAAGAAGATTGAGGGAGAAAAGAGGCTGTTAGAGTATTGAATGAAGGAATAAAATGAAGGCAAGACAAATAAAGACAAATGTTTACTGGATAGGCGCTATCGACTGGGACAGGCGTCTCTTTGACGCCTTGATACCCCTTCCCGATGGAACAAGCTATAACGCCTACCTGGTGCGGGGCAGCCAGAAAGTTGCTTTGATAGACACCGTTGATCCTACTATGACAGAAGTTCTCATGGCTTATCTTGAGAATGTTCCCGTCATTGACTATGTCATTGCCAACCATGCCGAGCAAGACCACGCTGGTTCTATCCCCCAGGTTCTAGAGAAGTATCCCGACGCTAAAGTGGTCACCACGCCCAAAGGTCGGGACTTACTCGTGGCTCTTTTGCTTATCCCGGAGGACAGATTTATCACTGTAAGCGATGGTGAAACTTTATCCCTGGGGGGTAAAACCCTGGAGTTTATCCATGCCCCCTGGGTACACTGGCCTGAGACCATGCTTACATATTTACGGGAGGACAAGATACTCTTCCCTTGCGACCTTTTTGGCTCCCATCTGGCTACCACAGACTTGTATATAGCCAATGAAGGGCAAGTCTATGAAGCGGCTAAAAGATACTTTGCCGAAATCATGATGCCCTTCCGCACCAGTATTGAGAAACATTTGGAGAAGCTAAACGGTTATAAGATTGACATAATCGCCCCCAGCCATGGCCCCATGTATGACAAGGCATCGTTCATCATGGAAGCATATCGAAACTGGGTGTCCGGCCCACCAAAAAACATAGTGGTCTTGCCTTATATCTCCATGCATGGCAGCACCCAAAAAATGGTGAAATATTTTGTTGGAGCCTTGGCTGGCAAAGGTGTCACGGTTAAGCAGTTCAACCTGGCGGCAACTGATATTGGGAAACTGGCCATGGCATTGGTGGACGCCGCTACTATGGTCATCGGCACGCCTACAGTTCTGGTTGGTCCACATCCTAACGTCGCCTATGCTGCATTCCTAGCCAACGCCTTAAGACCCAGGCTCCAGTTCATCTCCATCATTGGCTCCTATGGGTGGGGCGGCAAGGCTGTGGAACAGCTTGCTGGAATGATTCCCAACCTTAAGGCAGAGGTACTGGCTCCCGTGCTCAGCAAGGGATTTCCCACAGAAGATGACTTCAAGGCCCTGGACAGCCTGGCCAGCACCATCGCAGAAAAGCATAAAGAGCGTGGCTTTGCTTGATAATTTCTATAGGAAAGGGGGCAGGATGTCCAAAGCAGTGATAATCTATGACTCCAGGAGTGGCAACCCGGGATGATGGCTAAGACAATTAATCGCTACTTGTGTAATGTTCGTGAGATTTTGAAAAGGAGGAAAAAGACTTATGGAAACAGCGAAGTTTTATACCCTGCCACAATTGCCCTACCGGTATGATGAGTTACAGCCCTATGTATCCCAAGAACAGTTAACTTTACACCATCAGAAGCATCATCAGGCGTACGTCAATAGTGCTAATGCCATACTCGAGAGGCTGGACAAGGCTCGCAAAGAAGGTGCTGACTTTGATGTTAAAGCTACCTTGAAAGAGCTTTCGTTTCACATTGGAGGTCATCTGCTACATTCATTGTTCTGGACCAACATAGCGCCGCCGGGCAAAGGCGGAGGAAAGCCGACGGGAACTTTGGGCACAGCCCTGGAGAAAGAGTTTGGAAGTTTTGAAAGATTCAAAAAGGAATTCAGTCTGGCTGCTACCAGCGTGGAAGGCTCGGGATGGGCAGCACTCAGTTTCTGCAGGCAGACTAACAGACCAATAATAATGCAGATAGAGAAACATAATACAAATGTCTATCCCATGTTTACCATCTTGATGGTTATTGATGTCTGGGAGCATGCTTATTATCTGGATTACAAGAACGAGAGGGCTAAATTCGTTGATGCTTTCTGGAACATCGTCAACTGGGGTGAAGTGAACAAAAGGCTGGAAAAGATATTGAAGTAGTTTTAGGGCAATGGCCAAGCGATTGACTCTTCTTCACTGGAGATGGATAGTCTGTGTAACCAAGAGATTGGGCACAGAAAAGAATAATTAGGGAGGGACGAATGGACAAAAATAAAATTGTTGCTTTATTAAATCAAGACCTCGAAGGGGAACAAGCAGCCATCATTCAATATTTGGTTCACGCCTATGCCATGGGCGAGGGCGAGATGGCGTGTGAAATTGAAGCTATCGCCAGAGAGGAAATGCGCCATTTTGACTGGCTGGCTGAGACCATAGTCAGTCTTGGCGGCACTCCCAGCCTTGAGCGGGGAGACATGCGCACGGGCGGCGACTCGGTTCCCGATTGGATGAAGAACGATGTGCTTCAGGAGAAAGATGGCATTGCCTTATATGAAGAGCACATCAAGGCCATCGACAATCCTAAGATAAGGCGGCTGCTGAAGCGAATTCTTTCCGATGAAAAATCACACCGAGGCGACTTCGAACACTTTGTGAATAAGGCTCAAAAGGAAGGTGCTAAGGATTTAAGGGGCTCTCGGCAGGACAAGGTTGCCCAGGTTCTCAACTGGGGCATCGAGCATGAATATACCGTTATCCTTCAATACCTTCTCCACTCCTATATGACGCCCAACAAGGATGTCAAGAAAGAAATGGAGGACCAGGCTATAAACGAGATGCAGCATCTGGGATGGCTGTCTGAAGAGATGGTTGACAAAAAAGGCAGTCCCAAGATTGAGCACATTGAGGTGGACCAATCCACCAAGACCGCTGATATGCTTCGGGCAGGTATTGAGATCGAGAAGAAGGTAGCGGCTGAATATGACCGCGCTGCCAAAGAAATTGGAGAGCCTGACCTGAAAGAACTTCTTGCCCGGATAAGGGACCACGAAATATACCATGCTGATGTATTCAGCGATTTGTTGGAGGAAGAAGAAAAGCGAGGCTAATTGGTATGTTGAGATGGCAGCGGAATGCCAGCTCGAGCCTCGACAATAGGAGAGGAGAGCAGCCCCAGCAATTGACTAATGTGTTGTGAAGCTGGAAAAAGATGGCAACTTAGTGGTAGTTTAGGTCGCTTCATCATAAACTGCAAGTTCTGGGAAATCTAAGCTGTGAAGACGTGAGGTGGGGAAAGGTTAATGGCCGATAAAACTAATTCCCAAAAGTCAGACAAGGCTTCAATCCATATAACTGGGATGACTTGCACTACCTGCGCAGCCACTATCAAGAAGGGTCTTTCCCAGACCCCTGGTGTGGAGCAAGCTGACGTTAACTTCGCTTCGGAGAAGGCTTCGATAAAATACGATCCTACAAAGGTAGACCTTGCCAAGATTAAGGATACCGTCTCGCAATTAGGGTATGGAGTCGCCACCAGGAAGTCCATATTCCCGGTGGGCGGAATGACATGCGCCTCCTGTGTTGCCCGAGTGGAGGAGGCTCTGTCCAGCGTGCCGGGGGTGATTTTGGCCAGAGTGAATCTGGCCTCGGAGAAGGCCACTGTGGAGTACCTGGAAGGAACGGGGCTGACTGACATGAGACGGGCGGTAAAAGACGCTGGCTATGAACTTGGCCCCGAGGTGCAGGCTTTAGAGGATGTGACCACTGCTGCCCAGCGTGAGATTCGAGTTATAAGGAATAGATTTATCATCGCTGCTATCCTGACCTCAGCAATCATGGCCTTAGGCTGGGGTCCTTCTTTTGTTGGCAAGTCCTATCTACTATTAGCTTTAGCTACGCCAGTGCAGTTCTGGGCGGGTCTGCGATTCTATCGAGGGGCATGGGGTGCCCTGAAACATAGAACCTCCGATATGAATACCCTGATTGCTGTAGGTACCTCGGTGGCTTATTTCTACAGCATGATAGCTGTTCTTTTCCCCGACCTTTTTGCCACTGGTGTAGTGGAACCCCACTTATACTTCCATACCTCAGCAGCGATCATAACCTTGATTCTTCTTGGCCGTTTTCTGGAAGCTAGAGCCAGGGGACGGACCTCAGAAGCAATAAAGAAGCTTATCGGCATGCAACCGAAGACCGCTATAGTTATCCGTGAGGGCGAGCAGAGGGAGATTCTCGTTGAAGAGGTTCAGGTTGGTGACCTTATCCTGGTACGTCCCGGCGAGAGGGTGCCCGTAGATAGCATAGTTCGCCAGGGCTACTCCAGTGTTGATGAGTCCATGATTACCGGAGAGAGTATTCCAGTGGAGAAAAAGGTGGGTGATGAGGTGATCGGTGCCACTATTAACAAGACTGGCAGCCTTGAAATCGAAGCAAGCAAGGTGGGTAAGGATACAACGCTGGCTCACATTGTCAGAATGGTGGAGGAAGCACAGGGAAGCAAAGCTCCTATTCAGCGTCTTGTTGATGTTATCGCCAGCTACTTTGTGCCGGCAGTGATTGGCATTGCCATCGCGACCTTCGTAATCTGGTATTTCGTGGGACCAGCTCCAGCCCTCACTTTTGCCTTTCTTAACTTTGTCGCCGTGCTCATTATCGCCTGCCCCTGCGCCTTGGGGCTGGCTACTCCAACCGCGATTATGGTCGGCACGGGCAAGGGAGCCGAGCATGGGATTCTCATCAGGAATGGCGAGGCTCTGGAGAGGGCCCACCAGATAAACACTGTTCTCCTGGATAAGACAGGCACTCTGACCCGTGGCGAGCCTGTGGTGACTGATGTAGTCGCTGCCCATTTTTCTTCCCCAGAGGAAGTTCTTCGGTTGGCTGCCTCCGCCGAGCACAGTTCAGAGCACCCGCTTGGTGAGGCCGTGGTCAAGGCTGCTCTGGAGAAGAAGCTGGAATTATCTCCGTCCTCAGATTTTAATGCCATCCCGGGGCAGGGTATAGAGGCCTCGGTGGAGGGCAAGAAGCTTTTTCTGGGCAACCTCAGATTAATGGAAGAACGAGGCCTTTCCCTGAATGGGCTGGAGAAGAAAGCCGCTGAACTCCTTGAACAAGGGAAGACGGTAATGTTCCTGGGGCGGGATAACCAAGTAGCAGGAATCATTGCCTTAGCTGATACCCTAAAGCCAGGCGCCAAAGAAGCGCTCCAAGCGCTGCGCAAGATGGGTATTGAAACAGCTATGCTCACCGGGGACAATCGGCGCACGGCAGAAGCTATTGCTCGAGAGGCGGGTATTGACCGTGTCCTGGCTGAGGTGCTCCCTGAGCATAAGGCTGGAGAGGTCAAGAAATTGCAGGAAGAAGGAAAGGTGGTGGCAATGGTGGGCGATGGAATTAACGATGCTCCGGCATTGGCCCAGGCAGATGTCGGTATCGCTATTGGTACAGGTACTGATGTTGCCATGGAGACTGGAGATATTACCCTGATTAGCGGTGATTTGATGGGAGTGGTAACCGCTATATCCCTGAGCAAGCGGACCATGAGGACTATCAAGCAGAACCTCTTCTGGGCCTTTGCTTACAATACCGCGCTCATTCCGGTAGCAGCCGGGGTATTGTATCTTGCCTTCGGGAATATAGGTGTACCCTCTGGGCTTCGTTTCGTCTTGGGTGAGTATGGTTTCTTGAATCCCATACTGGCCGCAGCAGCCATGGCGGCTAGCTCCATCACCGTCGTATCCAACTCACTGCGTTTAAGAAGGTTTAAGCCAGTCAGGCTTGGCACTTAATGAGAGGAGGTGCTCAATGGCCATAGACCCAGTTTGCAAGATGGAGGTAGAGGAAGCTAAGGCAGCAGCTACTTCCGAGTACAAGGGAAAGAAATACTACTTCTGCGCTGTTGGTTGTAAGAAGGCTTTCGACCAGAACCCTGAGAAATACCTCGCCAAGGGGAAGAATTAAATTTACAGGGAGGGAGAAGCTAGCTAGCAGTGCCTACCCTCGAGAGAAATTCAGGAAGGTAGTCTGGCCGGGCGGGCAAAAATTTGCTTAATAGCTCGGATTTATGAAAGGGGATGTTCTATGAGTAAGTTTATAGAGGTAGCTAAAATAGAAGAACTGAAAAGCGGAACAATGAAGATGGTAATGGCAGAGGGGCGTGAAATCCTCCTGGCCAAGGCTGGAGATAAGTACTATGCCTCTGATAGTCGCTGTCCTCACATGAAGGGCGATTTATCACAGGGTAAACTGGAAGGGACTGTAGTCACCTGTCCCCTGCATGGCTCTCAATTTGATATCAGTAATGGTCAGGTGGTGCGGTGGTTAAGGGGAGGGCTAATGTCGAAGATAGGCAGTGCACTCAAGTTGTCCAAAGACCTCGTGGTGTACAATGTGAAGGTTGAAGATGGGAGAGTCTTGGTAGAGGTTTAGCGTCGGCTTGGCGAAGGGAGCTTGAGGAGGAATACTATCGTGATGAAGTTAGCTTGTGCTGTAGATGAAATAACAACGCTAGCTCCCAGCGAAGTAGCAATATTAGACAGGGACAAAAAGGGTGAGTTTCTCATTCTAGAGGGTCTCGTCAATAATCATTGGAGGAGGTCAAGCTATGGCTGAATTATCTTTACCATTTGAGTCCAGATATTTTCCTCTGAAGAAATTCCTCAATATTTACCAGGAGTCCCTGGAGAAGCCAGAGGAGTTCTGGGCTGAACAGGCACGTCAGTTGGATTGGTTTAAGACCTGGGACAAGGTGCTGGAATGGGAGCCGCCATTCGCCAGATGGTTTGTAGGGGGGAGATTAAACGCATCGCATATATGCGTTGACCGCCATGTCAAGACCTGGCGAAGGAGCAAGGTAGCTATATATTGGGAAGGTGAGCCAGGCGATATAAGGGTTTTAAGCTATTCTACGCTATATCGTGAAGTCAACAGATATGCCTCAGTCT
>SOHS01000152.1 GCA_004377135.1 Dehalococcoidia bacterium
AAATCGGTTTGATATCCGGTGAACCTTAATCAACACATGAGCTTTCGTAGACCTGATATTATCCGACCTCCAAGTGAATGGAAAAGCTGTTTTCTCCCTTTAACCAACGGGTGCTCTAACAATACCTGCACTTTCTGTGGATACTATGGGTCAAAGCTTCAAATACGAGACGTGGATGACATCAAGAGCGAGATAGATGCTTTAGCCTTATTCACGCGAAGGGGTATTCGGCTTCCTGATGTTTCTCAGGTAGTATACTCCGTAGCTCAAGGTTGGGACGGCAAGAGGATATTCCTCCAGGATGGCGATGCACTTGTTTACCCCTTTCCCAAATTGAGGGAGGCTCTCCAGTACTTGAATGAAAAACTACCCGGCATTGAAAGGATTGGCACATATGCTACGCCACAGGATATCCTGCGGCGAAGTTCGGATGAACTCAAGGAATTAAGGCGGCTCAAAATGAGCATTTTCTATACGGGGCTTGAGACCGGTGATGATGAACTACTTCAGAAGATAGGTAAAGGGGTAAGTTCAGACCAGGTGATTGAGGCGGGAAGAAAAGTGAAGGAAGCCGGAATAACCTTTTCTGTGACGGTAATTTTAGGAATTGGCGGTGTCGAGGGAAGTAAGAAACACGTGTTTGAAACAGCCAAAGTGCTCACTAAGATTGACCCGGATTATGTGGGAGCTTTGACTTTGACGCTCGTCCCCAGTACCCCGCTCTATGAGCAGTGGGAACGGAATGAATTCCGTCCTCTTCCCCCTTTTCAATCCTTGGATGAACTGAGATTAATCATAGAGAATTCCAACTTTACCGATTGCTTCTTTAGCTCAATGCATGCCTCAAACTATCTTTCCGTCCGGGGAAGATTGTCGCAAGACAAAGAGAAGATCCTCAGAGAACTAGAAAAAGTCTTGGCAGCAAGAAACCCTTCTCTCCTAAGGCCTGAGTTTCTCAGGGGTCTATGATTGTAAAGGCCCCAATATGATGATGATACGGAAGGTTTTGTAGCTATTGATTAGTCTACGGTATGAGTAGTATAATTTGTAGTTAAGCTACAGACTATGTATTCGAGAAATAACTCCAATAATCATTAAATTAACAAAATTCCAATACGAGCATGGCTATTTCGAAAATACTACTTATTTCAAAGATTGTATTACTATTACTCTGAAACCGTGAGATTGGGAGCGAGCTAAAAAGTGAGTATAAAAAGCGATGGTTTGAAAGAAGCCGTAGAATCAGTGAAAGCTAAGAAATCTGAGGAACGGATGGTTCCAACCATCTGTTCATTATGCGGCCCAATGCCGGGATGTGGAGTAAACTGCTATGTTAAAGACGGCAGATTGATAAGAGTTGAGGGCATGAAGGAGGCTCCTACGAACAAAGGAACATTGTGCCCCAAGGCATTCGCCTCCGTGCAGTGGGTTTATTCGCCGCAACGTCTCAGGTACCCTTTGAAGCGTGTTGGGAAGAAGGGTGAAAGTAAGTTCAAGAGGATCACCTGGGATGAAGCTCTTGATACTATTGCCAGCAGGCTCAGCGAACTCAAGCAAAAGCACGGGCCGGAATCTCTGGCTATTCTCGCGCCGGCACGCCGCAGCTATTGTGATTATTTACAGCGATTCCTAATTGCCCACGGAAGCCCAAATTATGGCCACAGTGGCCTCTGTTTTATACAGGCAGCTTTCGGGTTTGCCTATACTCTGGGATGGCCCTGGCTCAATAGAGCCGGTGCAGATTATGAGCATGCTAACCTGATTGTGGTATGGGGTGCTAACCCCGCATATGCTGCAGCACCTCTGGGCAACCTGAGAAGAATTTTAGATGCTAAGGAGAGAGGTGCCAGGCTCATAGTGATTAAGCCTGAGATGCAGCCGGATGCGGCCAAGGCAGATATCTGGGTTCCTATCAGGCCCGGCACCGATGGTGCCCTGGCGCTGGCAATGTTAAACGTGATAATCAATGAGAACCTCTACGATGCAGACTTCGTCTCCAGGTGGTGCTACGGTTTCGATAAGCTCGTACCTCATATACAGAGGTATACCCCGAAGTGGGCTGAGGCGATAACGGGAGTGCCGGCTGACCAGATAAGAGAAGTCGCCAGGTTATATGGGACGATAAAGCCCGCATGTATTGTTACCGGGAATGCATTCGACCAGACGGCAGACTCCAATAACGCCGTACGGGCTGTTGCAATATTGATAGCCATAACTGGCAACCTCGACAGACCCGGCGGTAATATTGTACCCACCGGGAGTACCATGCCCATGGTTAAATCCGTGCATCTCAGGGAGAGATATACCCAAGATTTTGTAGACAGGTTGGTAGGACCGGAAATAGCCAGCTGTTTTCAGCCCTTCATAGAGGGCACATCTTCCGCTTATTACCGCTGTCTTGATAGCGTTCTCACCAGGGAGCCATACCCTATCAGGGCGATAATCGCTCCCGGGACGCAGCCCACGGTAATTACTCGTGGCAGCAAGAGGGTAGTAGAAGCGCTTGAGAAACTGGAATTCTTCGTAGTTATCGATATCATGCAGAACTCGTCAATGCCCTGGGCTGATATCGTTGTCCCTGTAGCCACTATGTATGAATGCGACCATCCTTTTGAAGTAATGGGTAACTGGATAATGGCGCGAAACAAGGTTATTGAGCCGCTGGGAGAATACAAGTCGGACTACGAGTTCTGGCTTGACCTTGGCGTCAAGATGGGCTATGGGGAGGACTTCTGGGACGGAAGTATTGAGAAGTGCATGAACTACCAGCTGGAGAATTTTGGGATGACCATGGAAGAGCTAAGGGCACATCCTACAGGTATTATCTATGAGCCAAAACCGTTGGTTTACGAAAAGTATGAGAAAATATTTGCCACTCCCAGTCCGCGGCTTTCGAGGGCTCCTTATCTCCCTCAGGGCAAAGTGGCAATCTATAATACTACGTTCGAAGAGAATGGGTTCAATCCACTGCCAGAATGGGTAGAGCCACCCGAGAGTCCAACGGCTACACCGGAGCTCTTAGCGAGGTACCCTCTTGTCTTTTTTGACACACATACTTCGGATGTATATAACCACGCGTGGTTACGTAATCTGCCTTATCTACGCGAGATTCAACCTGACCCATGGATACACATTCACCCCGAGACAGCTAAGGCACGAGGGATAGAGAACGGTGACTGGGTAGTTGTCGAATCACCCCATGGCTGGATAAAGGTAAAGGCTCTGTATTTTGACGGGATACGGCCAGACGTGGTTATGGGCCTCCACGGATGGTGGCAGGGCTGCGATGAACTGGGATTGCCAGGTTATCCGATACTGGATGGAGGCGCAAACGTAAACATCATGTACAGTACTGACCCAGATAAAGCCTTTGACCCAATGGTAACCGCTATGCCCAAGCAGACCCTGGTCGAGGTACGAAAAGCATAGAATTGCGGACCGGTAGCTAAGAACTACCGATCATAGTAAACGAAGAGGCGATATAAGTAATGGCAAAGCAATACGGCTTTTACTTTGATGCAGATAGGTGTGTCCAATGCCGCACCTGTGAAGTGGCATGCAAGAGCGTGCGTAATATAGAACCGGGAATAAAGTGGATGCGAGTCGTTGAGATTTGGGGTGGCGTCTACCCAAATGTCACCAGAGATTTTTTCGCCCTGGCCTGTATGCACTGTGGTAAGCCGGCCTGCATTGAAGTGTGTCCCACCGGAGCTATAAGCAAACGGGGTGAGGATGGTATCGTCGTCGTTGACAGGGACAAATGCAACGGTTGCCAGGACTGCTTCTCGGCATGCCCTTATGGTGTGCCCCAATTTGGTGAGGACGGCATCATGCAGATGTGTGATTTCTGTGCCGAGATAAACATAGACCCTGCCTGTGTGGTATCCTGCCCGACTGAAGCTCTTAATTTTGGTATCCTTGATGAGCTGTTGGAAATGGCAAAGGGCAAGGCGGCCAAGAGAATGGGCGGTCCTACTGAACCATCTATCATTATTGTAGGTAAATTACAGCTTGATAGTTTGGTTGCCTGATTATACCTTCTGACCAATTGTGTGTCAGGTCACAAATCGATGAAAGGTATGAAGGATGACTTTATGGGCTACACGTCGTCACTATCGAAGATGAAGAACATCCTCTAAGATACAGGCAGAGTCATAGACAAAGCTGGGGCACTTGTTTTGAAAGACTCCGCTCACTCTCGCTGATTTAAGTTCATCAGAATTACTTAAATCATAACCGATCAGTTCCTTACACTCGATAGAGCCGTGAAGTGCTGTGAACCTATCAATAAACTCCTTTACTAACGTATAGGTTGTTTGTTGAGATTCTTGGTCAGCCAAATTCACCTGACCATGCTTCAATCCAATCACCATTAATGCTCCGGTTACAGCTCCACAGGTTCTGCCCATGCATCCTATTCCAGCGCCAAAACCACATGCAATCTTTAAAGCTAATGATTTTTCTAAACCAAGCTGTTCGCTGTATGTCGATAATACCGCGGGAGCACAAAAGAACCCTTTTTCAAATTGTTTTTTTGCTTCCTCTGCTCTACTCAATCCCTTCTCCTCCAGTCATTATTTTCGAGTCGCAAATCACCGCTCTGAGTAAAGAGAGTATACTACAAAAACATCTTTCGGATGTAGCCGTATCTCTCTCATATCCCGACTATGTCCCTTACCATCGACAAGGTCAGCATCCGTTATGTCACTCACTACCCGAATTCGGTAAAG
>SOHS01000171.1 GCA_004377135.1 Dehalococcoidia bacterium
GCGCTGGTTTCAGTAGCACTGGCTGCCTGGGCAACTCTATATCATACGTATGATCCGGCAAGCTGGAAATAACCCCGGGCGGCAGTTAACACCTTGGCCTTTTCTTCTTCGGGAATATAGGGGTCGTCGAGCTTAAAGCTTTCCACCTTGCCCCTGACGTAAGCCCGGTAGCATTTGTAGAAATTGAGCAATTTCAAGAGTTCTTCGTCATGGCCCAGTTTCACACAGGTATTTACCAGGTGTCGGGAAAGCCCAGCCTGCTGATAGCGGTCTAAGTCCATAGCCAGAAAGGCGATCTCCGAGGCCACGTCTGAATATCGGAACCTGTCATTAAATTCAATGCAGTCGTAAATGCAGATATCGTCGGTGAAGCAAACATGGGCAGCATGAAGGTCGCCATGACAATCCCTTATTTTCCCTTCTCTTACTCGCTTATCAAACAGGCTTGCGTTACTGTCAATGAAGTTATTAGTGTAATTCTTAATGTACTGGTATTTCTCGGCGGTGATGGAAGTTCCAATATACTTCTCGGTTTGAGCGAAGTTTTCATCGGTATTCTGGTGTATAACATCCAATCTACCGAAGGCGGCAATCTCTTGATTTGTTTCGGCCTTTTGGTGGAAGCCCGTTAGCTTTTCAGCCACCCTTGCCACCATTTCCGGGGTTACCTGATCCTTGGGCAAAAGCACATCCATCATGCGGTCGTGAGGCAACTGCTTCATTTTGACAGCGTACTCTATGGTCTTGCCTAGCCCTTCGATGCAAAGCTCGCCTTTTTCTTCCACAATCGGTACTACGGCTAAATAGGCACCGGGACAAAGGCGTCTATTTAACTCCAGTTCTTGATGGCAGAAGAAATGGCGTTTCTCCAGGGTAGTGTAGTCCAGATAACCCAGATTGACCGGCTTTTTAATCTTGTATACATATTCGCCGGTAAGGAAAATAAATGACATCTGGGTCTGGACTAGTTCTATCTTTTGTGGTTTATGGGGATAGGCTTGGGACTCGAGGAGGGCGCTAACTATAGGTAGTAATATTGACATAAGACTTCTCGCGAAATTTCAAGGTCTTTCCCATACGGCTGCCATTCCCTGCCCACCACCAATACACATGGTTTCCAGGCCATGATGCAAATTTCTATGCACTATATCGTAGATGATGGTGACTGCTATTCTCGCTCCGGTGCAGCCAATAGGATGACCCATAGATATGCCACTACCATGAGGGTTAACGTGGTCGAAATCCCAACCAAGTTCTTTCATGCAACCTAATGTCTGAGCAGCAAAGGCTTCATTGAGCTCAATAACATCAAAATCTTTATTGCCAAGCCCCGTCTTTTTGAGCACCTTTCTTACTGCAGGCACAGGGCCTAATCCCATGTATTTGGGGTCTGTCGCGCCTGAAGCCCAGGCTCTAAGGGTTGCCATAGGTTCGAGACCCAATTCTTCAGCCTTGTCTCGGGACATAAGCACTACGGCAGCCGCCGCATCATTAATCCCCGAAGAGTTACCGGCAGTAACCGTTCCATCTTTTCGGAATGCCGGAGGTAGCTTGGCCATTTTCTCCATGGAAGTGTCCATAGGCCGCTCATCAGTATCAAAAATAATGGGCTCTCCTTTCTTCTGGGGGATATGGAAAGGAACTATCTCATCCTTAAATACACCCTCCACTATGGCTTTGCGCGCCCGCGTATGGCTAAGGTAGCCTATCTCATCCTGCTGTTGGCGAGTGAAGCCATATCTACTGGCGATTTCCTCTGCGGTATTGCCCATATGATAACCGTAGAATATTTCCCATAATCCATCATAGACCATGAGGTCTGTAAGCTCTCCCCTGGCTCCAACATCCATGCGATAGCCCCAGCGAGCCTTAGGAAGAACATAGGGAGTATGGCTCATGCATTCCATGCCTCCAGCGACTACAACATTGGCATCGCCCAGCACTATGGCTTCTGCTCCCAAAGTGATAGCTTTTAAACCTGAGGCACAGATCTTATTCACCGTAAAGGCAGGGGTTTCTTTAGAAATGCCAGCGTAGATACAGGCTTGGCGAGCTGTATTTTGCCCTTGCCCTCCTTGAAGAACATTTCCCATAACTACTTCGTCAACCTGAACAGGACGCAAAGAAGAATCGTAATCATAGTGCTTTTTCTCTAGCTCTATTATTCCATCGGGCTTAAGTGCGTCAGGGCCATAACTGAGTAATTCTTCACTGGATTTCGGCCTTAATCCTGCTCGCCTAAGCGCTTCTTTGATTACCGCAGCACCCAGCTCAACAACAGGTATATCTTTTAAAGAACCACCAAAGGCGCCAATTGCTGTCCGGGCACCACTAACGACAACTACTTCTTTTTGCATGCTTTAATCTCCTTTTACCAGAATTTCCTCTTGGGCAGTGCAATCCAGATATCTGAGCGAAATCAAATCTCAGTCTATCACTCTAATGCCAAGCTATAAAGGTCTGAATGTCAAAAAGGTCGTTAAGTTACTCCCTTCGCCGCGATGTAAGAACTGTACCTGAAGAGGAGTGCCAATCTTTATGGTTTCAGGCTTGCTCCCATCCACTCCCTCAATGCGAGCAACTACCCTCACCCCTTCCTCTAATTCTACGACTCCAGACACATAAGGATGTTTCCTATCGTAACCTTCCTTTGTCATAAATGAAGGGCCTATAGCTATGCAAGTGAAGGCAGCAAGCTTGCCTTTTCCCTTCATCTCAATCCATTCCATTTCAGTGCCATAGCACTTAATGCAAATGGAGCGAGGAGGTACGAAAAAGACACCACATTTCTGGCACCTGGACCCCATCAGTTTTTCCTCGCTGAGAAAGCGCTCGTAAGAGATATCATTAAAGGGCATTACTTCCATTTTCTTTGTCTCCCTTTTTATCTTCTTTCCAGAATGGTAAGCGTGCAGGTACCTCCTGTTCCCCCCAAGCTCTGGGCTGCCCCGATTCGTAAATCCTTAATGGGAACCTGCCTTTCTCCAGCTTCACCTCTCAGCTGTTTCCAAATTTCAATCAGTTGCCCGGTGCCTGTGGCCCCTACAGGATGCCCTTTGCATTTAAGTCCTCCTGAAGTATTGATTGGCTTTGAGCCATCCAATCTTGTCAGGCCCTCCGCTACTGCTTTGTGTCCTTCCCCCGGCTTGAAAAAACCCAGGTCCTCGAGGTGAATAATTTCAGCTATGGAGAAGCAATCATGCACCTCGGCAATTTGAACGTCTTCGGGCTTGAGTCCCGATAGCTCGTAAGCTTCTTGTGCTGCATATCTCGTGGCTTCAAAATAGGTAAGGTCTTCTTTGGCATGTAAGCCTTTGCCGCTCCCCTGCCCTATGCCAACAACATATAATGGGTTATCGCTGAAGTCTCTGGCTAATTCCTCTGTTACTAACAAAACGCAGCTTGCACCGTCGCTTATTGGGCAGCAATCGTAGAGATGCATGGGCCAGGCAACTACAGGATTAGCCCTGGTATCGCTGAGGAACTCCTTTTCGTCTCTCCAGGCAGGTATAGGCTCCCCTTTATTTTTAGCCTTTTCAATCCTTTGATTCATAATATCACGGATGGAGACATTAAACTGTGCCTTAGGATTGAGACGGGCATTATTATGGCTTTTTATGGTGACATTCATTAGATGCTCTCGACTGGCTCCATACTTGGCAAAATAAGCAGTGGCTATGGCACCAAAAACACCCGGGAAGGTAAATCCCACCTTCACTTCGTAAGGACTAGCTGCCATTGCCAGGCCTTGTGTAACTTCCTCTGTGTTACGCTTCGACATGTCCTCGACGCCACCGACCAGGACAACATCATAAAATCCTGAGGCTATGGCAAAAACCCCTTCTCTAAAAGCAAGTGCACTTGAAGCACAGGCACCCTCCGTCCGAGTTGCCGGCTTCGGTGTAAGCCCGAGCAAATCCGAGATTATCGGTCCCCAGTGCCCCTGGTGGACAAAAAAATCGTTCGTGAAATTCCCTAAATAAAGGGCATCAATATCTTTGGGATCTATCCCTTTATCTACTGTGGAAAGCATTTCATTGAAGGCTTCAGCGAACAAGTACTTTGAGTCTTTGTCGCTAAACATGCCGAATTTCGACATCCCTGCGCCCACCACAGCCACCCCCCTTCCCAATTTTCTTCGCCCTCGCATTTTACCTCCTGAACAAGCAGTTATTTACAATTTTCCTACTATATCAAATTCCTGGGTTGCATTAAAGAATTATTTTAGGGCGGCATTTAGTACAAAAATGCGCCTCCTTTAAGTCAGTATCGGCCAAACTGTTGGAAAAGTGCATGACACACTTGTTACTGGGGCAATGTCCCAGTCCGAATGTATGCCCCAGTTCATGGACTATCTCCTTGTTGGCCCTTTGCAGAAATAAAGCTTCATCTGGAGCCAAACCATAATATTCTTGCCTTAGTCGAAACAGGGATACGATTGCTTTTCCCGAGACTATATCGGCTTCACCAAATACGAAGTTAAGCCTGGGCACATAAAGGTCAACATCAGCAATGCCTACAACCCTTTCCTCTCTTTCCACTTTTTCAAGAAAGGCTAGCAATTTTGAGGAAAAGTATTGCTTCCTCTCTGGATTGTAGGCCTGGGCCAAATCGCTAGAACCAGGCTTGATCTCTACTGGACAATGGAAAATACCGCCAACCCTATCCTTAAGCTCCTCCATTATTTCGTCAGCTATATTACCTAACGGTTTAAT
>SOHS01000112.1 GCA_004377135.1 Dehalococcoidia bacterium
GGTGGAGCCATAGTATAATAAGGCTGTGGCAAAGGGAGAGAAACCGCTTTTACTGCTTTTTGACGGCAATGCCCTGGTGCACCGCGCCTTTCACGCTCTGCCCCCGCTAACCCAGCCCAAGACCGGGGAGCTGGTAAATGCTGTCTATGGCTTTGCCAGCACCTTGCTCAAAGTATTTGCTGATTTTAAGCCCACTCATTGGGCTGTGGCTTTTGACCGTCCTACACCGACCTTCAGACATGAAATGTTCGAAGAATACAAAGCGCAGCGCCCGGCCACGCCGGAGGAGTTGAAAAGCCAGATAAAAAAGGTCCATCAGTTAGTGGAGGCTTTCCATATTCCCGTTTTTGAAATCGATGGCTTCGAGGCCGACGATGTCCTCGGCACCTTAAGCAAGCAGGCTGATGAGCAGGGCGTTGAAACTATCATTGTTACCGGGGATAATGATATGCTGCAAGTTGTTTTGCCTCGAGTGAAAGCCCTTGCTCCCAGGCGAACCTTCACAGATACCATCCTTTACGATGAAGAGGCAGTAGAGCAGAAATATGGCATCAAACCAGAACAACTCCCCGACCTTAAGGCGCTGGCTGGTGATGTCTCGGACAATATACCCGGCCTGCCCGGCATCGGTGAGAAAACAGCAACTAAATTACTTCAGCAGTATGGCAGCCTCCGGGGAATTTACGACCATATTGAAGATATAACGCCGGGCAAGTTGCAGGACACGCTACGCGAATATCGCGCTCAGGCTTTCCGGAATAAAGAATTGTCCACTATAGTCAAAGATGTTCCTATCAAGCTGGACTTGAAAACCTGCCAGGTAAGCCACTATGACCGGAACGAGGTGGCAAGGCTTTTCCAGGAGCTTGAGTTCATTAAATTGCTTCCCAGGCTGCCCCAAATGAAGGCCGAGAGCCCTCAGCCCTCGGCAATCGAGTGCCACATGGTGAACACTGAGACAGCCTTGGAACAGCTTATAGGTGAACTGGAAAAGGCACAGGACCTCGCCATCGAGATTGAAACTACGGGCGAAAAGGCTGCGATGGCGGATTTGGTAGGCATAGCCATATCGCCGTCCCGGGGGAAGGCGTTTTATATACCTCTTGGGCACCAGGGCTTGAATCAGCCGCCGCAATTACCGCTAGCCCAGGTCGCAGCCCAGCTCAAGCCAATTTTGGAAAATGCCGGCATGGACAAGATTGCCTATAACGGCAAGCATGTTATGGCGGTGCTGGCTGGTTGTGGGGTGAAGCTTGATAATCTTAATTTCGACCCCATGCTCGCTGCTTACCTCCTTGGCGAAAAAAGCCTGGGGCTTAAAGCACTGGCCTTCAATAAACTGGGCACTGAGATAGCGACCCTTGCTGAATTAACTGGCCCGGGAAAGAAACAAAGCTCCCTATCCCTGCTGGATGTCAACCGGGTTGTTGGCTATTTCTGTGCCAGCGTGGACATCGTCTGGAGTTTAAAGGACAATCTGGAAGCTGAGCTACGAAAGCAGGGACTGTGGCAGCTCTTCACCGAAGTGGAAATGGCTTTGATTCCAGTTCTGGTAGCTATGGAAAGCCATGGCATTCTGTTGGATACCAAATTGCTCCGTGAGATGTCTATGGAGCAAGGGCAGGAACTGTTGAGGCTGGAGAAGGAAATCTACGGCAGCGTCGGGCACCAGTTTAATATCAACTCGCCCCAGCAGTTAGGTAAGGTACTTTTTGAGGAACTAAGGCTACCCCAGTCTCGCAGGACGAAAACCGGCTACTCCACCGAAGCCTCGGTCATGGAAGCGTTAAGAGGCACTCATCCTATAATCGAACTCATATTGAAATATCGCCAGCTTAGCAAGCTCAAGTCAACCTATGTTGATGCTCTGCCCGCGCTTATTAACCATAAGACGGGGAGAGTGCATACCAATCTCAACCAGACGGGCACGGCTACCGGCCGACTTTCCTCCACCGAGCCCAACCTCCAGAATATACCAATAAGGGGGGAGACGGGGGGTAAAATAAGGAAAGCCATTATAGCTCCGCCCGGGGCATACCTTTTAAGCGCCGATTATTCCCAGATTGACCTCAGGGTTTTGGCCCACCTGTCTCAAGACCCCGGCCTCATTGCCGCTTTTGCCCAGGATGAGGATATCCATGCCACGACCGCCTCTAAACTCTTCGGCATTCCCGTGGATGAAGTGACCCCTGAGATGCGCCGGAATGCCAAAACGGTCAATTTCGGAGTTGTTTATGGCATGAGCGATTATGGATTGGAGCAAGCCACCAATCTCAATCGGGAGGAAGCCGCCCAGTTTATCGCCCTCTATTTTGAAAAATATCCCGGGGTGAAGGAGTATCTCGAGGCAACCAAGGAGCAAGCCCGGAAGCTGGGCTACGTGCAGACAGTATTGGGGAGGCGGCGGTTCCTGCCCGAAATTAATTCCGCCAACCGGATGGTCAGGGAGGCTGCCGAGCGCATGGCTATAAATGCTCCGGTACAGGGCAGCTCTGCCGATATCATTAAAATTGCCATGATAAATCTACACCGGGAAATAGAGAAGAAGAATCTCAAGAGCAAGATGTTGTTGCAGATACACGACGAATTGCTTTTCGAGGTGCCCGAGGAGGAAGTGGAGGAAATAAAGTCCCTGGTTGCTGAACTTATGCCCGAAGCTGTCGAGCTTCGTGTCATTGTGAAAATAGACATCAAGCTGGGCAGAAACTGGGGCGAGATGGGATGAGATGCCTGAACTGCCTGAGGTAGAGACGATTAAGAACGAGCTTGCGCCCCGGGTTGTGGGGCAAAGCTTCACTCAAGTTACCATCCTTGATATCAAACTGGTGTGTGGTGGTTCTGCTGAAGAAGTCCGTCGCGGATTAATCGGGCAGAAGGTAGAAAGCCTGGAACGCCGGGGAAAGTATCTCATCTTTCACCTGTCGAATGGCAGGTCACTGATTATGCATCTCAGGATGACCGGCAGCTTGCTGTTAAACCCCAATGAAGTCGACCGCTATGCCCGGGCGGTTTTTCACTTTTCCAGCGGGCACCGCCTCGTTTTCAGCGATCGGCGCAGGCTGGGGTTAGTGTGGCTGGTGGACGATGCCAGGGCTGTGGTCGGCAAGCTTGGCCCCGAGCCACTGAATGAAAATTTCACCTCGGACATTCTGGGGCAAAGATTAAGCCGGCATCACATCCCCGTAAAAGCCGCGCTTCTCGACCAGTGTATCGTCGCCGGAATCGGCAATATGTATGCCGATGAAGCCCTCTTTGCCGCGCGGATTCACCCCCTGAGGAAAGCAGACGTCCTGTCGCCCGAAGAAGGGCAAACTCTATATCAGAGCATCCGCAGAGTTCTTGGGGCAGCCATAGGCAACAAAGGCGCCAGCGTGGATACCTACGTCCGCCCCGAGGGAGAGCTGGGCACAGCCCATTTCGATTTTAAAGTTGCTCATAAGGGAGGCGAACCCTGCCCCGTTTGCGGCAGCACCATTGAGCGGTGCGTGGTGCAGAACCGCGGCACCTGCTTCTGCCCCGGATGCCAACCTTTGGTTCCGGCCCCTGATATAAAAGCTGACAGAGGCGGGATTTGAACCAGCGACCAAAAGCTTCCCAAGCCATTGGTTCATCTAGCTGTATCTTTACCTTACGAATGGCCTTGCCAATCCCTTGAAAAATCCTCAAGCTATCCTGAAACTCCGCTGAAGGTGTTGACGGGTGTGATACAATGTGATACAAGAGATATAGAGGTCGCTCACGGATGTTTTGGGCGACGATGAGGTGGAAGATGAATAAAGGGCACGGGAATCGCTGTTTGATGGTGATTGTCGGTGCCCTTTTTGATTGAGGAGCGTATTAGGAAAAGTCTGGGTTTGTATATTTGAATGTTGGAAAACATCAAACATAAAGGGGGTCAGTATGAGCACTAAACTTAACCCAAGGAATATTGGAGACATTCTCGGCGATACCTTTCGAATCTATGGGAGGAATTTCTGGAAGCTATTGGCTATTGCGGCTATTGTACTGGGGGTCCTGGGAGTCATTCAGATTATTGCCGGTCCTGGTTTGCTGCCTCTGATTATGACCGGGCTGGCGATTGAAGCCTTGACTGGATGGATCATTGCAGGATTGATAATTCTGGTGGTGGCTTATATTTTAGGTGGTATTCTTATGGGAGGGGCTCTGATTCACGCTGTATCGGAGCAATATCTTCGGCAGAGGATAAGCATTGGTCAAGCTTATGGTTTTGCATGGGCAAGACTATGGGACATGATAGGAGCAGGTATATTAGCTTTTTTGGCCATCGGTGGCATAATTGCAGTCTCTGTATTTGTGGCCATTTTCTCTTGGGTCGGCTGGATTCTTGTGGTGGTTGGCTCTTGCGCATGTATTTACCTTATGATCCGCTGGATTTTTATCTTACCAGCAGCACTGCTGGAAGGTCTTGGCCCAACAGCCGCCCTCTCACGGAGTTCAGGTCTAGTCAAGAAGAACTGGTGGCGGGTTCTGGGCATTATGTTAGTAGTGGCTCTCATTTCGGGAGCGATTAGCGCAATTTTGGGAATGATACCAATGGTAGGTGCAATAATCGGGAGTATCCTGGCAACACCCATTTATACAATTGCAAACACGCTGCTTTATTACGACTTGCGTGTGAGGAAAGAGGAATATAGTCTTGAGGCACTAGCATCAGAACTACACATCGAAATTGA
>SOHS01000179.1 GCA_004377135.1 Dehalococcoidia bacterium
CCACCAAAGGTAACCATAGGTAGAACTCCGAGAGACTTCTTCATCTTCCCGTCTGGTAGCATCGGCAGAATATAGTGTACTTGGGCCTTTTCTCCATCTATGTCAATTCAATTGGTGGAAGCCGCACGCTCTGTCCGAAGTAATATATAGCAGAAGGGAACTACTTCGTAAGCCTTGACGAGACCGGCCAAATGAAGGTATCTTTTAGTCACCTATCACTATCCGATTTTAACCCGCTCCCAGGTGACGGGTTTTACATAAGGTATGGCAGAATCAAAAGGATTTCCGAGCCTGGTGAAGGATGCAGAGTGAGAACTTACATTCTTGCTATTGACCAAGGGACCACCGGGACAACAGCACTTATTGTTGACCATGATGGGATCATACATGGGCGTGGTTACGCCAAGATTACCCAGTACTATCCGAAGCCAGGCTGGGTGGAGCATGACCCCTCTGAGATTTGGGAGCAGACTGTACAAGCAGTTAGCAAAGCCAAGCATGCTGCCGGAATAGGGGATGCCGATATCGCCGCCATAGGCATCACCAACCAGCGGGAGACAACCATACTTATAGATAAAGTAACTGGAGAGCCTATAGGGCGTGCTATCGTGTGGCAATGCCGCAGGACGGCAGAGAGGTGTGACCAGCTCCAAGCACAAGGGGCTGCCGAAATCATCCAGGCCAAGACTGGCTTGGTAATCGATGCCTACTTTTCGGCAACGAAGATACAGTGGTTTTTGGAGAACTTGTCTGGGATACGGGAGCGAGCAGAACGGGGTGAGGTTCTATTTTGTAACGTTGATGCCTGGTTGCTCTGGAAACTCACCAACGGCAGAGTACATGCCACCGATTTCTCAAATGCATCTCGCACCATGCTGTTCAACATCAATACCCTGGATTGGGATGACGAACTACTTCGACTTTTTAACATTCCGCGTTCTATGCTACCGGATGTTTACCCCTCGATTAACATCTTTGGCTATACCGAGGATGGGATTCCCATTGCTGGGATAGCCGGTGACCAGCAGGCAGCCTTGTTTGGTCAGGCATGCTATCAGCCCGGTATAATTAAGGTGACATACGGCACAGGCGCTTTTGTGCTTATGAACGTAGGCAAGAGACCTGTCGCAGCCAGACATGGCCTGCTGACTACTCTGGCTTGTAGCCTCGATGGCAAAGCAGAGTATGCTTTGGAAGGTAGTGTATTTATCGCAGGGGCAGCTATCCAATGGCTACAGGATTTAGGATTGATTAAGGAGGCAGGGGAGTCAGAGCAACTGGCGATGGAAATAAAGGATACCGGTGGTGTGTACCTGGTACCCGCTTTTATTGGCCTGGGGGCGCCTCACTGGGACATGTATGCGCGTGGTACGCTCATCGGGCTGACTCGTGGCAGTGGCAGAGCCCAGGTTGTAAGGGCTGCTGTGGAATCAATCGCTTATCAGGTGACGGACATCCTGGAAGCGATGGTGGTTAACTCGGGTCTTTGGCTGGCGGAGGTACGGGTGGATGGTGGAGTTGCGACTAACAATTTCCTGGCACAGTTTCAGGCCGACATCGCCGGGGTAGAAGTATCTCGACCAAAAATGTTAGAGACGACGGCTCTAGGAGCCGCCTATCTCGCTGGCCTGGGGATAGGGTTTTGGAAGTCCGGTCAGGAGGTAGAAGCGCTGCGGGAAGTAGGCCAGCAGTTCACGCCATGTATGGAAGCCACAGAGCGCCAGGCGTTACGCCGTGGTTGGGCAAGGGCATTAGAACGAGCCAGGGGTTGGCTCATTGTAGAGGAATAAAGGTTGTAATTGATACATATACTTCGTATCCGACTTGCATCTCTAAGCTCGTATGATTATTGAGAACCGGATATGGAATCAATATCCATGATAGAATTGAAATGAACCGGGGTTAATAGTGCGTGCACTGAGGTATTCTGTTCGACCTCTGCCAGTACTGAAGTATTTCGGCCAGCTCTGCATCGTTCTGGCACTGCTCACGCTGGTGCCGTTAGTTGTATCCATTCTACTCGGCGATTACCGTGTTACACTCCGGTATTCCATTGTTGTGGTGGGTGTCTTTACTATGGGTTTTTTCCTGCAAAGGCTGCCGACTCCCAAACGTATCCAAACAAACGAAGCCATGGTCGTTACCGCTTTTGTGTTTCTATTTGCGGCGATGGTGATGACCTGGCCTACCATGGCTTCCGGCTTAAGCTTTACAGATGCACTATTCGAGACCATCTCCGGCATAACAACAACAGGCTTGAGCGTTACGGCTTCAGTGGCAGATAAACCGGCTATTTTTCTATTTTCCCGTGCCTGGCTGCAGTGGGTCGGGGGTCTGGGTATCGTGATTCTTTTCGTGGCAACCATGATTCGGCCGGGTCTGGCAGCCAAGCGTATTGGCGATTTAGAAGACTATGAGGAGGACCTGGTCGGTAGTACCAGGGCACATGCTCGCCGTGTGATTATTGTCTACTCAATTCTGACCGGTTTCGGCATTATCGTATTAGGATTACTGGATGCCGGATGGTTCAACAGCGTAATATATTCTCTTTCCGCAGTATCTACCGGAGGGTTTTCACCTCATGATGCCAGCCTGGCGGGACTTAATAGTTCGTGGCTGCAAGCAATGGTGATATTGCTATCAGTGGCAGGCGCTATTCCTCTGGTTTTATACTTCCGCTCGTTTAAAGAGGGCGGAAGAGTGTTAATACGAGACCGCCAGCTGCAGGGGCTTCTTATAGCCGGTTTGGTGGCAGCGTTACTTATGGCATGGTTTCTCTTCACCCGGGATGGTTTTAGCTGGATTCAAGCACTGCGCCATGGAGTATTAAATGCTTTTTCTGCTCAATCAACGGCGGGCTTCTCTACATTGGATATTTCTCAGCTCAACGCTGGTGCAAAACTTACGCTCATTTTTTCCATGTTTCTGGGCGGCGGCGTCGGGTCTACTGCCGGGGGCATCAAGATTCTACGTTTATTGATTTTGGGGCAGCTACTCTATATTTTTCTACAGCGCCCCGGTATGCCCAGGCAAGCTGTTGCCGAAGCCAGTCTTGGCAGGCGCCGGCTGGAAACAGACGAGATACAGAACGCTCTAAGCATCGTTTTTGTCTTTCTGACGTTCATTGCGATTTCATGGCTAGTATTTGTAGGCATGGGGCATAACCCGCTTGATTCGTTATTCGAGGTTGTCTCGGCGATTGGGACAGTCGGGTTATCGTCTGGAATAAGTGCTCCCGACCTGCATCCGATTCTGAAAGGAGTTCTATGTGCAGATATGCTTCTCGGGAGATTGGAAATTATTGCCTGGATAGTGCTATTCTATCCTCGGACTTGGATTGGAAGAAGACTGGAGGAATAATATGAGGATTGTATTTTCAGGCGCCAGCCCCTTAACGATTATAACAGCTAAAACATTGATAAAACAGGGACACGAAGTGATTATTATAGAAGTCGATAAGGAAAAAATCGATCGGATTTCAGATGAACTGGATTGCAGCTTCATGCATGGCGACTCGGCCAAGCCGGCAGTACTCAGTCAAGTTGATCCCAAAAACAGCGATATTTTATTTTGCCTGACCAATAGCGACCAGATTAATATCATCACATCCCTGCTGGGGCGCTCGATGGGCTTTAAGCGCGTCATAACCAGTATCGAAGATACGGATTTGGAGCAATTATGCCGCGAACTCGGGCTTGAAGATACTATTATCCCGGTATGGACGATGAGCCGGCACCTGGACAATATGGTACGCGGACTTGATAATATCAATTTATCTACGTTGTTAAAGGAAGACGCTAGATTTTTTACTTTTACGGCTGGTGAGGAGGACGCAATTCCTGTTAGTGAGCTGGGGCTTCCCAAAGATGCCAAGGTCGTTTTTTACTATCGTGACAATAAATTTCACTTTGCTGATAACGACACAAAACTCCGTAAAGGCGACGAGATTGTCATCTTAACCCACAGCAAAAACCTTCCTGATTTTAATGAACGCTGGTATCCGAAGGAAGTCAACAATAAGAAGTCCAAGAAATGACTCCGCTCCACCACTCACAGATCCGCAAACACCTGGGGGGCTATTTCCTTTACTATCTTCCGAATTTCTTCAGCGACAGCCCTGAACTCAGGAAGCGCTCGTTTGGATGTGCGCAGCTTGATGATATGGCGAATTTCGCGGAAATTCCAGGTGCAGATTATCTGGGTCTCACAGGCGTTGGGAAGGACGTAGCGAGCAATCTCAGCTTTTATCCCCTTGGCCAATAAGTCACCATAGGCTCGCCAGCAAGTCGTCATTACCTCCTCGAATTGCTTATGGGCAGATTCGTTGTCTTTAATTGGAGGCGGCTCGACATATCTTGGCTCGGTTTCCTTCACATATCGCTGGCTTCTCTGGCTGTAACTTGCCAATCTGTGCCTGACAAGCTCATGGGTCAGGACGCGGCTGGCACGAATGTAGAAGGTAGCACAGGCATGTTCAATCATTGACTCATGCCCGACCTCTAGCCACTTCTGAATTCGGTCGGGTACCGTGCCGGTTTTATCTTGTGTGTCCCAACACAGCCTACCCGCCTTCTCTATCAATTTTTCAGCATCAGGAGTGACGGCAAGTAACTTAACTTCTACGTCATACTTATCGGTCATCGCCTATTTATTAAAGCGCAAGTTTATT
>SOHS01000163.1 GCA_004377135.1 Dehalococcoidia bacterium
GAACCACAAGCGCTATTATACTGAAGCGAGAAACTAAATGCAATAATATTGCAATTAGCTATTAAGAATAATCGCTTATTCGTCTTGAAAAAGCAGCTTTAACAGCCTAAGACGATTTATCTTAAGTGTTGCTATGAAATACACGTATTGCCAGCGAAAATATAGGAACTTGATTACTTTACGAAGATCGTTTACAGGCGATATAACTATTTTGGGGCATGAAGTCTATACCCTGCCCCTATGGTAGCGCTCTCCCCCAGTCCACTTCTATGGCGTATTTGATACATTTGCTAAAGATCTCATAGTCGAGATAAGGACACGTAATATTATTTCTGTCTAAGACTTCCCTTGTTTTCGTGTCATCAAATATCCTGTCATCGTGAAAATTTGGCTCATATATATTAATGAACGAATCAAACAAAATTTCTAGAGCATTCCTGGGCTTATGGACAAAATCCTCGGCTAACACAGATTTGTAACCCGTGGCATTAAAGAATTTTTCCCCAAATAGAATGAGCTCGTCAAGCGTGTTTGGCTTCCTACTCACCAAGTGAAAAATACCACCGTCAAAGTAATTCTCCATAATTGCCATACACCCGTCAACTGTAAAATCGATAGGAACCAAATTGAATGAACTTCCATCTATTTTACCAATTCGGATAGGCATATAAATTTTACCATCGTCAGTCTTTCTAACACCCATCTTTTCAGTCTGCAACCCCTTATTTTCTTCGATATCCCTTTCAAATAGCTTCTTCAAGTAATGTCCCGCCCTGAAGGGAACGTAGAAGGCCTTGAAGCTCAGGCTCTTTCCTGTTCTTGAATCCCCATAGATTATCGAAGGACGGTATATATTCACTCTTATCTTCTCTCTACCACAATTTTCGAGCACGTGGCTTTCAGCTATATGTTTAGTTTCTTCGTAAACGTTGTAAAATTGCCGCTGAGGTACATATTCCTCCAGACACCTTCCACGAACTTTCCCCGCGACATAGGCACTGCTCATATGATGAAAAAAATAACACTTGCTCTCTACTGCTAGTTTTAACACGTTGAGCGTGCCCTGAACATTTACCCTTTCCGCTTGCTTTCTTTTCCTTTCCGGAAATGATGTATCGGCGGCACAATGCCATATTTCGTCAACGTTTTCCAATAAATATGTATATGCCTCATCATCTAAGCCTAATCGGGGTTCATATACCTGTCCACTCACTACTTTGAAGTTTGTGTTATAAGGAAGGCCATGCCACTCCAGCAATTTTTGAACCCTTTCGTACGCACCTAGATCATGCTTCGGCCGACATAGAAAGATAATGAAGTAGCCTTTCTTCAATAGCGCTACTGCAATATTACTCCCCATAAAACCGGTGCCCCCGGTTAGAAATATCACGCTTTCTGCGTTTTTTCTCTTTTCAACGATGTAATCTACAGATCTCCTCATTTACTCCCCCATTAGTAAGGTCTCTGATGGAGATTATGATATCCCGGAATATATTGTATATCGTTAGCTCTTTGTTTAGTAAGGATATGACCCTCTAACCTCGTCACCACAAATGCATAATTTTCTATCTAATAGGGTATGCCTACGTATATAGTAAATTCTCGCTTCTGCATAGCCCTTGAAACACTATGGAAACAAGCGCGGGGGCCTTCATTTCCTGCGTGAATGCGTTTACCTTGTTCATCGATTCTATCAGGGCATTAGCTGCATTTTCCCTTTCCTGATTATTTGTCTGGTCAAAGTAATAGATATATTCCATCTGGGCTCGCTTGCCAAAGTCCAGTGGAGTTATAACTCCTAAACCGCTCCTCAAGTCATATTTGTCACCGATTGATTTCAGCATATCACATATTTCAACCACTTTATCCAGGTTATCTAGGGAAACGAAGGCAAGGCTTGGAGCATATGCATAGTTTCTGCCTATTCTGCTTGAGAGAATCCTGTACATATTTAGCCAGACCAGGTCTGTCATTTCCGGTTTGGAATATAACTTCTTGAAGAAATCCTGCAAATCTTCGTCAACTACTGCGGCTATATTCTCAGGTGAAGGAGATAAGCTCATCTCTACTAAAGGCCGTGTTTCTTCCTTAAACAGGAGTTTGTAAGGCTTTTCAGCCCCTGAAAGTTGGCATAGCAGTTCCATCCCTTCATCGCTATAAAATTTTGGTAAACCTAGCATAATTGTCCTGACCATCTCTTGGTCCACAGTAACGTCTGCCATTTCCTTTATTGTCCTTACCGTGTATTTATCCCCTACCACCATTAGCAGGTATTTCACTTCCATTTCTTCTGTGAAGAAACGCCTGAGTTCCTCTGATGCCTGGAAAGTTGGGGAAATGAACGGTGCAAAATATTCTAATCCCAGAATCGAATCAACTAAGCCTAGCCTACTTCTAGCTATCTCCCGCATCATTTCTAAGGCTTCATGAAGGTCTGAGAAGGGAACCAGAATTCCCTCTTCATCTTCTACAATTGGGTAAAGTCTTACGGTAATCTGAGTACATATGCCAGGGAGAGGGGCAAAAGTACCTGGGGCAGGCAAAGAATATTTGAGTACATTCGGTGCATCCGTGTCGTTTGTCCTGAATATTCTCCCATCAAAAGCAACAATTTCTGCATCGACATAATTATCGCCCGCATATCCGTAGGCATGGCAAAGAGTCCCATAAATACCGGTCATTACCATATTAGCGCAGACGCATGCTGCCGGTTCTGCCACACTGGCTCTCATTCTGTGCTTATTCGCTTCCTTCTGCATTTCAAACGAGGTCACTCCCGCTCCAACGGTGGCAGTCCAGTTCTTGGGATCCACTTCGAGCGTTTTCATTCTGCTCAGGTCAATAATGATTCCTTCTCCAAGGGTCAATCCATGGCTGTTCTGGCCGGTGCCTCTGGGCACAAATGGCATTTTATGCCTGTTGGCTGCTTTAATAATCTCGGCAACCTCCCGGGTAGATTCAGGCATGACAACATATCCAGGCATATGTCGTAGGTGACATGGGCTTATATCTCCGGAGTAACTGACTGGCCTCATATCTACGGAGTAACTGACTAAGGTTGCAGGGTCGACTGGACCTATATCTCTAGAGTAAGTCACTAGGATTGCGGGATCGTTTGTCGCCCATTCCTCGCCGACAATTCCTCTTAAATCGCGCAATACCTGGTCTTCCGCCGGACTTTCAATCGGCTCATTTCTCTGGAGAGCAGCTTCGACATGCTCCTTAAGTGCCTCCATGACTTTCATAGGTCGGAGTTCAGTCACGAAGTAACACTGCTTATCACATATTCCACACAAGGTACAGGACCTTGCTATGTCAATAAGCCTTTCAGTGACAGGTATCAGCTTGTTAGCCAGGGCATTAACGATCTCCATCCCTCCCTGAGGGTAGTAACTCGCATATTTATGTTTGATTCCAGAAGGGCAAACGCCTGTCCCTAAGAAATCTATCTTACACATACCGAAATGGACACATTTCGCCGCTATATTCTTAACTTCTTCTAATCCCATGGCTACAACCTCCTGTGCTGACCAAAAGTGTCTAAGCTAGTAATCCCCAAGTCGTTACTAAATTTGCCCACTCCGCCTTACCTTTGAAATGAAAAGCCTTTGAATATCTGGAATATAAGAAGATCAAACAACCGCCGCCTACTTAATAATATATCCATTAAATCAGGCCAGATTTTATTGTCAGATAATGGCCTTCCTTCATTTATCTTACCAGTTCTCCAACCAATTCTTCAAGCAATACTATCGTAGCTTCTTTATCCAGGGGCTGGTTATTGTTGCCGCACTTGGGCGATTGCACACAGGAAGGACAGCCGTCGGTGCAGGGACATTCCTTCACGGCTTTCAAAGTGGCTTGCCAGAGCTTGGTTATCATCTCGAATCCCTTCTCGGTGATGCCGATGCCTCCGGGGTGAGCGTCGTAAATAAAAATCTGCGCCTTACCGGTATCGGGATGAAAAGGAGTGGAAACGCCACCGATATCATTGCGGTCGCAAAGGGCAAATAAGGGAAGTATGCCAATGGCAGCGTGTTCACAGGCATGTAAACCACCATGGAAGTCAAGCCCGGCATCGGCTATCCTATCAATCGACTTCTGAGGCAAGTCAAACCACAGGGCCTTGGTGGGAAAGTTTTGTGGTGGCAAATCAAGAGGCTCCTCACTGATGACCTCTTCTGTGAACTGCCTCTTTCTCTTAAAGCCAACTACTATGTTAGTGACATCAACATCTCCGAAGTACACCTCCACCGTATGGCAGTCTTTTTTCTTGAGCATCTTCGTGACCCTGATATCGTCTATTTCCATAGTCTGGGTATAGTAATCCACAGGCTTCGGTTCTGCCCAGGCGATATGCCGGGCTAAGTCGAGTTCCTTTATGAGATACGATTCACCCTGGTGGAGATAGATAGCGCCGGGGTGTACTTGAAAAAAGGCGACGCTGGCTTCTACCGTCTCTAACAAGCAACCCTCCCGACCATCAATGACAGCATAATTTTGCCCCGATGTTGCCCTTATATTTATATCTTGAGCGGGATATGTAATAGAGGGAGAGAGATAGTATTTTTCTTGGCGTTTCCTCAACTTGCCTTCTTGCTCTAATTCAGCTAGCAAGGCACTGGTTTCGCCGAAGAAGTCC
>SOHS01000038.1 GCA_004377135.1 Dehalococcoidia bacterium
GGCTTCGGCTTTGTGGTGGTCGTTGATACCGCTGAGCACTTTGGCGTGGAGGTTAATTTTGGCCTCGGAGGCAACAGAGACTAAAAAATGGCGGACTAAATCAGCGTCCAGGTCGCCTACACTTGCTTCGTTAAATGCTGCCTCAATTACGCTATAGACTCTGCCTCCTATATCCACGGCTACCTCTGCCAGAGCTTCATCCATGGGCACGATAGCATGAGCCATGCGAACAATACCTTGCTTTTTTCCCAGTGCCTGGTTAAAGGCCTTGCCCAAGGATATAGCCACATCCTCCACAACATGGTGCTGGTCGGGACCCGAAGCTGAGATTTTTATGTCAAATACTCCGTGCTGAGCTATATGACTAAGTAGGTGGTCGAACATCCTTATGCCGGTGGTGATTTGAAATTGTCCGCTGCCGTCGATGTTGAGCTCCACCTTAACATTTGTCTCGGCAGTCTCACGGGCAACTGTTGCTTTTCTTTCAGTCATATTTAACCTCCTTTAATGCCTTAACCAGAACATCGGTATCCTCAGGTCTGCCCACGCTAATTCGCAGGCAGTCTTTCAATCTAGAAGTATCGAAATGGCGCACAAAAATGCCCTTCCTGCGCAGTTGTTGCCAGATTTCTTTGGCCTTTCCTTTGGGCAGAGAACAGAGGATAAAGTTTCCACTGGAGGGATGAGGCTTTAGCCAAGCCAGTTCCTTCAGTTTGCCAAATAACCGCTCCCGTTCCGTAACTATCTTGGTGACATTAGCACGAAGATACTCTATATCTGCCAGGGAAGCTAGCACCGCAGCCTGGGCTGCGGCATTGGCATTATAGGGCTGCTTAATTTTCATCAGATAACCAGCAATTTCTACGGGGAAAAAGCCGTAGCCTATCCTTAAGCCGGCCAGCCCGGCCCATTTGCTGAAGGTGCGCAAGACTATCAAGTTGGGATAACTAGGCACCAAGTTGGCCATGGTTGCATTACCGAATTCAAAATAGGCTTCATCCACGACAACAATTTTCCCAGTCCCAACAAGCTCCATAATTTCCTGCTCGGTGGCGATGTTGCCGGTGGGATTATTGGGCGAGGCAACAAAGATGGCTTTTGTTCTCGTAGTCAATGCCTTCTTTATGCTGGACATGTCAAGGGCGAAATCTTCGGTGCGGGGCACATCAACCACCCTGCCTCCACAAACATCGGTGCTAAAGGGGTACATACCGAATGTCGGTGGACAATTGATAACTTCGTCTACGGGCTTAAGGAAAAGCCTGAGAATAAGGTCAATTAGTTCATCGCTGCCCATGCCGCAAACAATGTGCTGGCGGCTCAGGCCAGTATATTTCTCTAAAGCCTTCCGTAGCTCCATTTGCTCCGGGTCCGGGTAATTATGATAATAGGGATAAGTGGCCAGAGCTTGATAGACTTTTGGGGAACATCCATAAGGATTCTCGTTACCGTCAAGCTTTATTACTTTATTCGAAGGCAGTTCAGCTCGCTGGCTCAAAACTTCTGTAGGCTCGATAGGGACGTAACCCTTCATTGTCACAAGTTCAGGCCTGATGAGTTTTTCGATGTTCATTTCA
>SOHS01000021.1 GCA_004377135.1 Dehalococcoidia bacterium
AAGGCTTTTTAAAGGAGGAAAACCGTGGCATCAAAGAGAAGGACAACCAAATATACTGGCAAACCCGCAAAGGTTCTTCAATCGGAACCAGCCATAGTGATAGAGTGGCCGAGGAGTCTGGCTCACAGGCATACTTATGGAAAACTCTCCCCGTTCTTCAAGGGTCTGACAGAGGGCAAATTACTAGCTACGAAATGCATAAATCCTGAATGTGGAGAGCATAGGCTGTGGCTTCCACCGCGGGCTGACTGTCCTGACTGTAACCAGCCCATGACCTGGGAAGAACTGCACCAGCCAGTCATTGGCACAGTGCACACCTACGCGCGTGTGGAGTACGCTGGCACTGGCATAGAGCTCACTACCCCCTATTTCCAGGTTGACGTTGAGTTGCCTGGCGTATGCACTATATTCAAGGGCTATCTGCAATACGGAACACCTGAAATAGGCATGAAAGTGAAGGCTTGCTTCCGCACCGAAGATTTCACCAACACAATTCTTGATATATACTGGATTCCTGTTGTCAATGATACGGATACCAGCTCTTAAGCGGGTAATCGATAACGATCTCATTAGCACAAACACCAATACTATAAGGGAGAGATGATATGGGCAAGTTACTTTGGGAACCGACGGAAGAACGAAAGAAGAATGCTAATATAACCAGTTTTATAGAATTCGTTAATAAACGACATAAACAGAATTTTCATTCCTATAAGGAGCTTTATGACTGGTCCGTAGATAGAATACCGGATTTCTGGGCTTCTGTGTGGGATTTTGTTGGGGTGAAGGCGTCCAAAGGCTATGAGACAGTGGTTGACGATGTGACCAAAATGCCGGGCGCAAAATGGTTTACTGGAGCGAGATTAAATTTCGCCGAAAATCTATTGAGATACAGGGATAAGAATACAGCCTTCATATTCAAAGGAGAAACTCAGAAGTCAGCAAGGATGAGTTACGCAGAACTGTATAACTCGGTAGGACGCCTGGCAGAATCTCTTCGAGAAATAGGACTCAAGCCCGGAGACCGGGTAGCTGCCTACATGCCTAATATGATGGAGACGGCTGTGGCAATGCTTGCCAGCACGAGTATCGGTGCTGTTTGGGCTTCGTGTGCCACCGATATCGGCTCTGGTGCAGCCATTGATCGCTTTGGTCAAATCGAACCAAAACTTTTGTTTACGGTTGATGGCTATTTCTACAAAGGGAAACCTTTTGATTCTCTTTCCAACGCTGCTGAAATTGTAAAGGGGATACCCTCTATTGAGAAAGTGATAGTGGCCCGCTACAGGGAAGAAAAACCCGACATTAGCCATATTCCTAACTCTGTAGATTATGACGATTTCCTATCAGGAGGGACACCCGAAATCCAATTTGAACAGTTGCCAGCCGACCATCCTGTGTTTATTATGTTTTCGTCAGGGACGACTGGCAAGCCGAAGTGCATCGTTCAAGGAGCAGCCGGAATTCTGGTTAATCAGCTGAAGGAATTAATAATCCATACCGATTTGAAGCGAGATGATGTTCACTTCTTTATCACGACTTGTAGCTGGATGATGTGGAATTGGATGCTGACTTCTTTAGCCACAGGTAACACCATTATTTTGTATGATGGTAATCCCGCCTACCCCGGCCCGGGAGCTATGTGGAAATTGATTCAGGATGAAAAAGTCACTATGTTTGGTTGCAGCGCCAGCTATATTAACTATCTCCGGAGTGAAAATTTTGAGCCAGCTAATGATTATGATTTGTCATCATTAAAAGAGATATGGCAAACCGGTTCGTCTCTGTCGAAGGAAGGGTTTGAGTATGTATATCAAGGAATCAAGAAAGATCTTCATTTCAATTCCAGTTCAGGTGGTACAGACATCAATGGCTGCTTTTTTACTGGAAGTCCGATTCAACCTGTATACGCTGGTGAATTACAGGGACCGGGTTTGGGAATGAAGGTGAAAGCGTATGATGAAAAAGGTCGTCCCGTATTTGACCAGCAAGGAGAACTCGTCTGTGAAGCGGCTGCCCCGCCTATGCCGCTTTATTTCTGGAATGATCCGGCTGGTAAGAAATATAGGGAGGCTTATTTTGGTGTTTACCCTGGTGTGTGGCGTCATGGGGACTACATCGTATTTCATAGTGATACTGGGGGAGCTACTTTTTATGGTCGCTCTGATTCAGTACTGAAACCATCCGGGGTTCGCATAGGTACAGCCGAAATATATAACGTAATGGAAGGGCTGCCGGAGATTGCTGATAGCTTAGCGATAGGGCAGAACTGGGAGGGAGACCAGCGTGTCCTCCTTTTTGTCAAATTGGCTGAAGGATATCATCTGACGGAAGATCTAGAGAACAAAACCAAGAGAAATCTCCGTCAGAAAGCTTCCCCAAGACACGTCCCGGCGAGAATCATTGCGGTACCGGATATTCCCTACACCACTAATATGAAGAAGGTAGAGAGCGCCGTCACAAACATAATCCACGGCAGACCTGTCATGAACAGGGATGCCCTATACAATCCCGAATGCCTGGATTACTATGAGAAGCTTATTGGAGAGGGGGTACTCAAATCTTGATCTACTTTAATAAGAAGCGCGGGGAGCCGAAAAATTGAGATCAACGGAACTTAGTAGCAACATTACTCAGACACACTTCAAGAAAGGGGTTGAGTTCTTAGACACCATTCTTGTGTGTACTGCACGGAAATTACCATTGGGTGAGATGAACCATGGATTTTGATTTGAGCGAGGAGCAGAATCTAACGCGTCAGGCCATTCGGACTTTCGCCGAGAAGCAAATTGCCCCGGTCGCCCGAGAGTTGGACGAAAAGGAAGAATTTTCTGTCGAGCTAACTCGCAAAATGGCGGACCTAGGACTGCTGGGGTGCTTTGTTCCAGAGAAATATGGCGGATCAAATATGGGCTACATCTCGTACGCGATTGCGGTTGAAGAACTGGCTAGGGTAGATGCTTCCCAGGCTGCCACTATTGCTGCCGGAAACTCTCTGGGAATCGGCCCCATCTATTATTTTGGTGATGAGAAGCAAAAGCAAGAATGGCTTCCCAGGCTTTGTTCTGGGGAATATCTAGCTGCGTTTGGTCTTACGGAGCCCGATGCTGGCTCCGACGCTGGAAGCTCTCGAACTACCGCCGAACTCAAAAAGGATCACTGGACCATCAACGGGCATAAGATTTTTATCACCAACTCGGCTTGCCCGTTAACCGGCGTCATTGTTGTTCAGGCCGTCACCGGTAAGCATGAGGATGGCAAGCCAGAGCTCAGTTGTCTTATCGTTCCCGGCGACACACCTGGCCTAACAGCTGAGGAGATGAAGGACAAGATGATGTGGCGAGCATCCAGCACTGGTGAACTTTTTTTTGATGATTGCGTTGTACCTGAAGCAAATCTTTTAGGAAGACGAGGGGATGGCTTCCATCAAATGCTCGCAACGTTAGATGGAGGTCGGCTTAGCATCGCTGCCATGGGCTTAGGCGGATCTCAGGCGGCTTTTGAATTGGCTTTACAATACGCCAACTCACGCATCCAATTTGGACATCCCATCGCTTCCTTTCAAGTCAATGCTTTCAAGTTAGCCGACATGGCGTTAGAGATAGAACTGGCCAGGAATCTGCTCTACAAGGTCTGCTGGCTACGAGAAAACGAACGTCCCATTACCAAAGAGGCGGCCATGGCAAAATTGTTCTGTTCTGAGGTTATGCGCCGCTGTGTCCATCACGCCGTGCAACTTTATGGAGGGTACGGGCTGATGAAGGATTATGAAGTCGAGAGATTATATCGGGACCAGAGGATTCTTGAGATCGGCGAAGGAACGTCAGAAATACTACGCATCGTGATTGCCCGTAACATCGGCGTGTCGGGAAGGGCAATCTAGAAGGAAGGGAACCATGAAAAAGGAGAAGGCAAAGCGCAAGACATCTGCCAGACCGAGTCCGGCTAAGGGTAAGGCGGTTAAGCATGATGATTTTCTCACCGACCCAGTTAACCTCCCCCACATGGAAAAAGTGGATGAGGGAAAAGAATCTCTGGGCGATCGGATTCGAAGGGTCCGAGAAGAGCGGGGGCTTACCGTTAAGGACCTCAGTAGCCGAACAGGGATTGATATAGCTGCCCTGGAACGCATAGAATCAAGCGAAACGATTCCTGCATTAGGTCAGTTGGTTAGGCTAGGCAGAGCACTCGATATGAAGATGGGCTATTTCATCTCTCCAGGAATTGACAAGCTCATGACTGTGGTGCGCAAGCATGAACGAAAGCCAATATCTCGCTACGGAGAGACGAAGAGTATGGAGTACGGCTACTCTTATGAGTCCCTGGCCCCAGAAAAGGCTGACCGATTGATGGAGCCTTTTATTGTGACACTGGTACCGACAGATACAGAAGAGTTCTCCACTCACGCCGGACAGGAGTTCCTTTACGTCCTGGAGGGCGAATTGAAAGTGCAGGTTGGGGATCGCATCGAATTTCTCAAGGTTGGAGATGCCGTCTATTACGACTCTAATCAACCTCACCTTGTTAGGTGTGCCGGCACCAATGTAACGAAGATACTGGCTGTTCTCTATACGGGATCGAAATAGAGTACAAGACGAGCGGGGCCTGCCCGGG
>SOHS01000025.1 GCA_004377135.1 Dehalococcoidia bacterium
CGCGACCCCAGTAGTCGAATTCAGATAGTCCCGGGCGACACCGTAGTGATTTCAGCAACTCCCATTCCCGGCAATGAGACATTGGTTAGCAAGACTACAGACAGCCTTTTCCGTCAAGGTGCTAATGTAATTTATAACAAGCTGGCTCAAGTTCATGTCCACGGGCATGGTAGTCAAGAGGAGTTGAAGCTTTTGCTTAGTTTGGTTAAGCCTAAATTCTTTGTTCCTGTTCATGGTGAGTATCGCCATTTAAGCTTGCATGCCAGCTTAGCTCAAACTATGGGCATACCCAAAGATAACATTTTTATCCTTGAGAACGGCGATGTGCTTGAGCTCGGGCGAGATTCAGGAAAGGTGGTTGATAGAACCCGTGTCGGAGTTATCTATGTGAGCGGCCTTATAACAGGCGAGCTGGATGGTGGTGTGCTTCGAGACCGGAAGTTACTTTCGCGGGACGGCGTCGTTGTGGTGACCATTGCTATCGATGCTGAAAGTGGCAAACTAGCTGAAAGGCCACGTATTATAACGCGAGGCTTTATTGATGCTGGGGAGGAACAGAAATTGATTGAGAAAGGCCGAGATGTGGTACGGTCTGCTTTAGAGAACGGAAAAAAAGAAGTCATTTCTAAAAGACGCCTGGTTGAACCGGGCTTTGTTGATGCCAAAGTAAAGGATTCCCTGAGTAGATTCTTTTATAAGCAAATTCATCGTCGTCCTGTCATTATTCCTGTGGTTGTGGAGGTAGGAAAAACCCAGAGGAAGTAGACGAGCTAAGGGTATAACTCCGTGTCTAAAGCAAGAAGCAGGTCTAATCCGGGGCGGAAGGCAAAAGAAAGCCGCCCAGCATGGAAGCGTTTCTTCGGCTTCATCGCTTCACCGGTGGGACGAAGGCTTATCTTAATTGTCGTAATAATAATCTTGCTGTATGTGTTATGGGACGGCCTGCTCAGATTGTTTGGTTATGGATTAATAATAATAGCCATCGCTTTGGGCTCGCTGATCTGGGTGGCATGGCGGCGGCAGTTCTCTGTCGTGAAAAACAGATGGAATTGGGTTCTCGGGGGCATTAGCCTGGCTTTTGCTGTATGGGGAATTCTTTCTTTCTTCCCCGGGGAAGGTATTTTGAGGGAAGCCACACTGGGAGGCACATTCGGGCAAAGCATAATAGGTGCCTCTAATAGCGTGGGAGGGCTTCGGGTAGCCGGACTTGTCCTTCTGGGTATTATTTTTATCATTCCTCGGCAGGTTTGGAGCGCTGCTAAAAACGGCTGGCTTCTCTTGACTGGGGTTTTCCAACGTCGTCCCAGCGTCTTCTTTCCCCGGCGAGCTCCTGCTAAAGCTATCCCTCTGGAAGCTACCTCCCCTGAAGTAGGGGCAGTCGATGAAGTGGAGGCAAGGCCCGCTATACTTCCTTCTCCTCCCGTGTGGCAATCAGAACACGAACCAATTCTCACCCCCGGAGGGTGGCATCTTCCACCGATTGATATCTTGGATAAGCCAGCTGAGGTGAAATTGGACAGGGCAGACATTGACCAACGAGCCCGATTGATTGAGGAAGCTCTAGCGAGCTATGGTGTAGAAGCCAAGGTTGTGCAGATAAATATAGGTCCTACCGTGACACAATTTGGTGTTGAGCCTGGTTGGGACAGAAAATATAGGGAAGTAAGAGAAAAGGGAAGGGATGGTAGCTATGAAACGAAATCGGAAGAAGTATCCAGAACCAGGGTAAGGGTAGACCGTATTACCTCTTTGGGCAATGACTTAGCTTTGGCCCTAGCTGCTTCCAGCATCAGGATTGAGGCTCCCGTGCCCGGGGCATCGGTGGTGGGCATTGAGGTCCCTAACACTGTGTTTGGCTCAGTTGCCCTTCGCGGTGCGATAGAGAGCGCTGCTTTTCAGAAGATTAAGGCCCGCTCCAAGCTAGCTATCGCTTTGGGTAAAGGTGCTGGTGGTGAGGCGATGGCAGCAGACCTGAGTAGGATGCCACATTTGCTTATCGCTGGAGCTACTGGCAGTGGTAAAACTGTTTGTCTTAATTCTGTTATTTGTTGCTTGCTTTTACACAACAGCCCCGACGATGTTCGGTTCATCATGGTTGACCCCAAGAGAGTGGAGTTAGTGACTTTTAATGGAGTGCCCCATCTACTTGCCCCGGTGGTTGTGGATACTGGTAAGGCGATAAAGGCTCTGAGATGGCTTAGCCAGGAGATGGATAGTCGATATCGTCAGTTTGCTCAGGCGGGGGCACGCAATATTGAGGGTTATAACAAAGACCGCTCACCCGGAGAAGAGTTGCCATATTTAGTGCTCGTCATTGATGAGCTGGCTGATTTAATGATGACAGCTTTCGATGAGGTGGAACATGCGCTTTGTCGGTTAGCTCAATTGGCTCGGGCTACAGGCATTCATCTCGTCGTAGCTACACAACGCCCTTCAGTAGATGTAATTACCGGGCTTATTAAAGCTAACTTTCCTACCCGCATTAGTTTCGCAGTCACTTCTCACGTAGATTCCAGGACCATACTTGACATGGTGGGCGCTGAGAAATTGCTGGGCAGAGGGGATATGCTCTACATGCCGACTGAAGCTAGCAAGCCTAAACGTCTTCAAGGAAGCTTTGTTTCTGATGTTGAGATCGAGAGATTAGTGTATTTCTGGGGAAACCAGCGGCAGATTGAGATGAGCTCTGTCGACTTTGATGAGGTGGCTGAGCGCCTATTAAGTGCCCAGATGGCTGCCCCCCCTGACCCTCTTTTGGAAGACGCAAAGCGACTGGCACAAGAATATAAACATATCTCCACTTCTTTCTTACAGCGCCGCCTTCGAATTGGCTATCCTAGAGCTGCCCGCCTTATGGAATCACTGCAACAAGCAGGTTTGGTGGAGGCGGCTCAACCCGAGCGAGAAAGCTAAACCGGGCCAGCAAATCCTGAGCAGATCCAAAATTCGAAATTTAAATACAAAAACTTATTTTATTCTGGATTTTGGTCATTAGTGCTTTGTATTGACTTGGGATTTCGAATTTCGTGCTTCGTATTTTCTCGTGCTAGGCGCCAAACTTATCCAATTTTAAAGCATTGGCCATGGCTAAGGGCATGATTTCCGTAGCCGGGAAACGCCCCATAGCACCAGCAAGGCAGGCTTGTTCCGAGAACTCAGCGACATTATCGGGGCGGCACCATTTGGACTTCAGCATGAAAGGGACTGGATGCCAGCTATGCATGGCTAAGGTTGCGGGGGTAGAGTGGTCTCCGGTAATAATCAGGACCTCCGGGTCTAAGCTGAGCAAGCTGGGGAGGGCATTATCAAGTTCCTCAATGGCCTGAACTTTAGCTCGGAAGTCGCCATCCTCCCCTCTGGCATCGGTGCTCTTAAAATGGACGAAGAAAAAATCGTAATCGGCATAGTAGCGGCGCAGGCTGTTCAGTTGCTCTATTATGCTTTCACCCCCTGGCAATACTTGCATCCCCACTAACCTGGCCAGTCCCCGGTACATAGGATACGTGGCGATGGCTGCCGGCTTTAATTTGTAGATTTCAGGTATGGAGGGGATGTCGAGGCGGCGGGAGAAGCCGCGCAGAAGCACCATGTTGGCGAGGGTTTCACCTTGTAATAGGCTTCTTGCTTGAGACACGAATTCGTTGGCAATTTCCGCTGTTCTCTGTGCCTGTGGTGATAACGCCTCTACCTTTTTGGGGGCTAGCCCTGCTTGCTGGGGGTCGGAATCTGCTAACTCAGGAGACAAAGCTTCGCCACGGAGGACAAGCACAAATCTATGTTCTTTCACCGGCAGCACGGAAATCTCGGCGCCATTTATGGCGATATTATTCAATGAGTGGCATAACTTAGTGCTTATATCTGTGGAAACCCGTCCTGCCCTCCTGTCGATAATGATTCCCTTGTTATCCACGGTGCAGAAATTACCTCTGGCCGTGATATCCTCTGGCTTTAGTTCTAAATCTATTCCCAGAGCTTCCACGACTCCCCGTCCTATATTATATTTGACAGGGTCATAGCCAAAGATTGCCAGGTGGCCCGGCGCACTCCCTGGCGTAATTCCCGGGCCAACAGGGTCAATGAGCCCGCAAAGAGAGTCTCTGGCTATGCGATTCAGGTTGGGCTTCCTGGCTGACTCCAGTTCTGTTTTACCGGTTTTGGCATGAGGTAAACCGCCTACGCCGTCTATCACCAAAAGCACTATTTTAGACGGGGATATCCGGGATATCCTCTTCATTTGCTCAAATCCAATCATAGTATTTGCTATTTTACTCGGAGGGATAGCCCAGTTCAAGTTTGTCCCGACTCTACCGAGACAAAACCCGCTTGATAGTAATAGGTGAACATACCTATTGACGAAATACTTGTTTTCATATCATACTAGTGACAATTCAATTACAGGAGGTGATAATCTATGGAACCTATGGCGCTTGGTTTTCTTGATTCATTACCAAAATTGGGTCAATTGGGGCTTATTGGAGGAATCATCACCCTTATCTTCGGTATCGTCGTGATGATTTTTCCTAAAATCCTCAACTATCTGGTGGGCATCTGGCTCATCATAATAGG
>SOHS01000072.1 GCA_004377135.1 Dehalococcoidia bacterium
GAAGCCAGTAAACGAAGTAAAACAGAATTGCATTGCCTGGGCTTAAGGTCAGGGATGATGCTCACATCGAGGGATTGAAGCTCTTCAAGCCATGCTGGCTTCTTACTCCGCTGGCGATAGAGGGGCGGGGAGACCAACAAATTCACGGGAATCTCAGCGACAACTTTCCCCCTTTCTTTAACCACGGCTAAGCCAGTATTGGTAACCCGACCAATGATATCGGAGTGAATTTCCCAGCGACCAAGAAGGGCTTTCACCTTTTCCTCACAACCCATCTTAACAATCACCAGCATTCGCTCCTGCGACTCCGAGAGCATTACTTCGTATGGGGTCATATTCTCTTCGCAACGACGCACTTTAAGTACATCTATTTCCACTCCACCCCCACCTCTAGCCGCACACTCCACCGTAGAGCTTGTTAACCCAGCAGCCCCCAGGTCCTGCATGCCTACAATCCAATCAGTCTGCGCTAATTCAAGGCACGCTTCAATGAGCAGTTTCTCCAGAGAAGGATTGCCTGCCGGAACCACTGATTTCGTCTCTGGCTCATCCTCAAAACTACGCGATGCTAGACCAGAAGCGCCATGAATCCCGTCACGACCGGTGTCAGCTCCTACCACCATTAACAAGTTACCTTCTCCACTGGCCCTAGCTTTGACCAGCTTACCTTTTTCGCAAATGCCCAAACATAAGCCATTAACTAACGGATTACCAGTATATCTATCAGCAAAAAATACTTCGCCACCCACACCAGGTATTCCCAGGCAATTTCCATAGTCGGCAAGACCATTGACAACTCCATTGAACAAGTAGCGATTATTGGATTCAGTTAAAGGACCAAAGCGAAGCGAGTTGAGCAAAGCTATGGGGCGAGCACCCATAGTAAAGATATCCCTTATAACGCCGCCTGCTGCTGTGGCTGCACCTTGATATGGGTCAATCGCTGAAGGGTGATTGTGGGACTCTATTTTCATTGCCACCGCTTTTCCATCGCCAATATCTACCACTCCGGCATTTTCCTCTCCTGGACGCACTAAGACATTTTTGCTTCGGGAGGGCAAAAGCTTGAGTAAGGGCTTAGAGTGCTTGTAGCCGCAATGCTCACTCCATAATGAGCCGAACATTCCCAGCTCTACCTCATTGGGCTCTCGCCCTAACTGCTGTACGATAAGCTTATATTCCTTTTCGCTTAAAGCAACTTCATCCAGAATTTCCTTAGAGATATTCATTAATCGGCTCCGTTCACCAAGATGTCATTTCGAGGAGTGAAGCGTGAAGAACGTAGCAACAATCTCGAGAAGTCCAGGTGCTGGGGAAAATAACGATTCCAAATTTCATACTGTAAAGAACAATGGCGGTACTCTGTTACCGCCATCACGCCATAATTAAAAACCTCGGTCGCCTTCCAAGCCTAGCCAGCGGCAAGCAATTCTGAAACTATCTCGCTGGCCTCTTTGCCATCAGCTTTGCCTTTGAGTTGAGGCATAAGCTGAGACATGACCTTGCCTTTGTCGCTCGGCCCCTTAGCTCCAACTGCATCAACCACTTGCCGTGCCGCTGCCATGATCTCCGCCCGACTCATTTGCTCAGGAAGATAGCTCATAAGAATAGCCAGTTCTGCTTCTTCCTGCGCCACCAGATCACTACGATTCCCCTTCTTAAAGGCTTCGATGCTCTCCCGACGACGTTTTACTTCCTTGGTAATAACGTCAAGCACTTTGTTATCGTCAGCGGGCTTTTGCTGCGCAATTTCAGCATTCTTTATTTCAGATAATAGTAACCTTAATGTGGCAACCTCTACTCTCTGCTGCCGCTTAAGCGCTCCCTTGAGAGCTTCCCGAATACTATCCTTCAGCGCCATCTCTTGGCTATCTAGAGCTTTTCCGCCTTTTCGCTGCCGCTTTCTTTCTCCTCTCTTCACTGGGTTTTTCGAAATGCCTGCGGCGGCGAACTTCAGCTAAAATGCGGTCCTGCTGTACCTGCCTATTAAATCTACGCAGCAGGGCCTCGAAACTCTCGCCTGAACCAATCTTTACATGAGCCATATCAAAACAATGTATTTTACTCCGGTCACTCAAGTGTGTCAATTACAGGGTGGTAGAGATAAGTTATCGTGTTTGACAAATAGGAGTAAAACGTGCTAAGAATATAGTATCCGGGAGAGAGCATATGGCAGCACAGGGAAAAAAGCCCAAGCTTGATTCGGTAATTAGGTCTCTTGCAAAGAGGGGGTTCTCCCTTTTTGTGAAAGCCGTAGATAAATATGCTCCAGATAGGCTGCTGCTCTTCGGCCTCAATTTTTTGGATAAACGTGTTCCAAATAGACTGATTTCCTTCGCAATTAAGTGGGTCGAGAGATTAGCTCCTCGTAAGCTGATTTCTAGCGTTATTGCTACCGCTGATGAGTATGTCCCTGACGAGGTAGCGAACTCGAGAAAGGTCTGCACTGTTCTTGCTGGATTAGGGAAGTACATTCCGGACGAGATAATTCCCCCGGAGTCCACAGGAAGGTGGGAAAATCTTAGAACAAAGTTCCATATTCCGAAATTAATATCGAGCAAGCCAAAGTAAGCTTGCGCAGTTGATACAGCTAATTTCATCGTAGGTCCTCACGATGCTTGTGAGGAAAAAGTAGGATACTGAATGCGGTATAAGAAGGTTTGTGTTGAGTCTTTCGGTTATGAACTACCTGAAACTATCATCACATCTTTGAGCCTGGAGGAAAGACTAGCCCCGATATACAACAAATTGAATCTCCGTTATGGACGCCTGGAAATGATGACCGGGATTCGTGAACGACGATTGTGGAACGACGGAGTTACGCCTAGTCAGGCTAGCATAAAAGCAGCAGAAAAAGCTATTAGCAAGTCTGGAGTCAATAAAGAGGATATCGGATGTCTACTCCATACCTCGGTATCCCGTGATTTCTTGGAGCCAGCAACGGCTACGGTAGTCCACGATTCCTTAGGTCTCCCATCCACAGCTACCATTTTTGACATCTCCAATGCCTGCCTCGGTTTCATCAACGGAATGGTAACTTTGGCCAATATGATTGAGTTGGGTCAGGTAAAAGCAGGAATTGTGGTTGGCTGTGAGAGCAGCAAACGAATTATTGATGCAATAATCGATAAGGTTTTGAAAGACCCGGACATCACCAAAGAAAAGGTCAAAATGGCCTTTGCCACTCTAACTTTGGGGTCAGGAGCAGCGGCAGCGGTGTTGACGCACTCCTCCTTATCGCGAGACGGGCATAAGCTTCTTGGTGGGGTAACGCGCGCAGCCTCACAGCACAATGATCTTTGCCGTATAAAGGACGATACCTGCTTCTTCGACCCGAGGATTTCGCCTGACATGTACACAAACTCTACTGAGCTCCTCAAAAACGGAGCAAAATTGGCACCTGACACCTGGGAGGCTGTAAAACAAGAACTTGAGTGGAAGAACCCCGACGTAGATAGGTTTTTTACTCATCAGGTTAGCACCGTGCATAGTAAATTGTTGTTTGAGACCCTGGGACTAGATAAGGCAAAAGACTTTTCCACTGTAGAATATCTAGGAAACATTGGGTCGGTTTCACTGCCCATTACCATGGCTATCGGAATTGACCGGGGTTGCCTCAGCCCTGGTGATAAGGCTGCCATGCTGGGGATTGGCAGCGGCATAGTCTGTCTTGTGCTGGGTCTAGAATGGTAGAGAAAATGGCCCCAGCAACATGAGGTCAGAGAGATACTCCTTAGGAACGATGCAACTAGATTTCTTCAAGCTGCTCTAATATATACATTTTTGATGGAAGTTATATCCCATGATGGCGAGGAAACCTAACGAAGCACGAATTGTAATTACCGGGGTTGGCCTAACGGCGCCAAACGGAAATAACCTGGCGGAATTTCGAGAAAATCTACTTGCTGGCAAATCCGGGATACAAAAATTCAACGTCCGCTACATGGGTGAAGTATTGGCTGGTGTATGTCACTTCGACCCACTGAAGTATCAAAAAAAGAAGGAATTGCGTCGAGGAACGAGGGCCGGCTCTGTAGCTATTTACTGCGCTCAAGAGGCAATTGCTGATGCCAAATTAGACCTTGCCTGCCTTGATAAATCGAGGATTGGTGTCTTTGTCGGGATTACTGAGCATGGTAACGTGGACACGGAAAAACAAATATACGAAATCAAGCAATTCGATTACAATACAACGTTCGTGTCACACCATTACAACCCAAGAATAGTGGCCAACAATCCAGCCGGTGAAGTAACCTTGAATATGGGAATTACTGGACCTCACTACACTTTGGGGGCCGCTTGCGCTGGCGGTAACATTGGACTCATACAGGGACTACAAATGTTGCTGCTGGGTGAAGTTGATTTAGCTCTAGCTGGCGGGGTTTCAGAGACTATTCATGCCTTTGGTGCTTTTGCCAGTTTTAGGAGTGAAGGTGCTTTGGCTTCTCATGCAGACCCTGAAAAGGCTTGCCGCCCTTTTGATAAGAACCGGAATGGTGTTGTTGTTTCAGAAGGAGGATGTATCTACCTTGTGGAAAGATTAGGCGATGCGCTGAAACGAGGAGCCAGGATTTACGGTGAAATAGTGGGATATGCTATCAACTCAGATGCTTTTGATTTCGTTCTCCCAAACGCACAAAGGCAATCTGAGTGCATGAAACTCGCCCTCAATAAGGCCGGCATATCTGCGGGAGATATCGATATCATCAATACACATGCGACTGGAACTCGTGAAGGGGATGCCGCGGAGTGCCAGGCGATAAGAGAAGTCTTTGGTAACCATATCAATGTATATATAAACAACACCAAGAGTTATATTGGTCATACAATGGGGGCAGCCGCCGCTCTAGAATTAGCGGGGAATTTGCCTTCCTTTGAAGACCACATCGTTCATCCGACAATCAATGTGGATCAACTAGATCCCGAATGTTCTTTTGAGAACCTAGTTATTAATGAACCTAGAAAGGTTGACAAGGTCAACTATATATTGAATAATTCCTTTGGAATGCTAGGTCTCAATTCGGTCGTCATCATAAAAAGGTTTGGAGAATAAACTTGGAAACGCTATTTTCAAATAAACAAATGGGGGGTACATGACCAAGGAAGAAACTAAATCCGTCCTTATGGAAATTGTTGCCCAAATTATACCGGATGAGGATCTGACCAATCTTAAGGGCGATATCCCAATACGAGAACAAGTCGAATTGGACTCAATGGATTTCTTAGACATCATTATGGAGCTACGAAAACGTTACGGCATAGAGGTTCCTGAGGATGACTATATACAATTAGCCACGATAGATAGCTCTGTAGCTTATCTAGAGCCGCGGATGAGAGACCTTTAATCGGTAGTGTTAATACGCCGGAAGCACAAATTTTTATCGCATTTTCCCCGAGGATTGAAGGTTCAGGTTTGCCTTTGATTTTAAAAAGAGCCGGACTATGGATTACGATGTTCTAATTATCGGTGCAGGCATGTCTGGCCTTGCTGCTGGCATTAGATTGGCCTACTACGATAAAAGGGTTTGCATCATCGAAAAACATTATCGTGTTGGGGGGCTTAATTCTTTTTACAACCGTGGGGGACGTAAATTCGATGTCGGTCTTCATGCTATGACCAACTATGTTCCTAAGGGTGTTAAGTTGACGCCGCTGCCAAAGCTGTTCCGGCAGCTCAAGTTGAAAGCCGAAGATTTTGCTCTTTGCCCACAACGGATGTCCGCAATTAAATTTCCCGATAAAACCCTCAGATTTAATAACGACCTCGACTTTTTTGTCCAGGAGGTGGTCGATAATTTTCCGGCGCAGGCTGACAATTTCCAAAGACTGCTTAAGACTATTTTCGAATATGACGAACTGAACTTGTATGCCAAACCAATTTCAGCTCGCGAAGCTGTGGGCTCCATTATTTCTGACCCACTCCTTATCGATATGGTTTTTTGTCCGCTTATGTTCTACGGAAATGCTCAAGAAAATGATATAGAGTTCGGCCAGTTTGTCATTATGTTCAAGGGCATCTACTGTGAAGGTTTCGCCAGACCTCAGGCTGGGGTGCGTCAGATCCTTGACGTGCTGGTGAGAAAATACAGGGGTTGCGGCGGTGAACTAAAAACGAGGTGCGCAGTAACAAGTATTCAAGCTGCCAATGGCAGAGTTGAATCTGTCCTGCTCGAGAACGGTGAAGTTCTCACAGCCGACAAGATACTGTCATCCGCTGGTTATGTTGAAACCATGAGACTCCTGTCTAACTATGATCCCACAGGGATAGAGGATAAAGCAGGACAACTCTCCATGGTAGAGTTTATTACGGTGCTGGACAAGCAACCTGCTGAGATGGGACACGAAACGACCATCATCTTTTATAACAATTCAGATAGATTTGACTATCGAAAACCTGACGAGCTAGTCAACGTTTCCAGCGGTGTTATCTGCTGCCCCAATAATTTCCAATACCAAAATCCCCTGCCAGAGGGCATGATCAGAATAACTAACCTGGCTAACTTCGACCTCTGGAACAGATTGAATGAGGAAGAGTACAAAGCCCAAAAGGCTGCCTGGCTTGGAGCCTCTCTCAATGAAGTGGTAAAACTCATACCTGATTTTCGTGATTCCATAGTTTTTACGGATGTCTTCACTCCCAAAACAATCCACAGATTCACCGGCCACATAAATGGCGCGGTCTATGGAACGCCCAATAAGACCAAAATGGGGATAACTCATCTAGAAAATCTGTTTATTTGTGGCACCGACCAGGGATTTATGGGAATCGTGGGAGCAATGCTTAGTGGTATCTCCATGGCAAATCTTCATGTTCTGCAGAAGGCATGAAAAAAAGGGATTCAATGAACCGCGATTGGTTGAAAGACACAAAATCAGAATACGATGTAATTGTCATTGGCAGCGGCTTGGCAGGATTGACCTGTGCTAATATGCTCGCCAAAGGAGGTCATTCAATCTTACTTCTAGAGCATCACTATAACCTTGGTGGATTGGCTACGTGGTTCAAGAGAAAGGGAGGACACATCTTTGATATCTCCCTGCATGGATTTCCAGTAGGTATGATTAAAACCTGCCGTAAGTATTGGAACCCAGAAATTGCTGACTCAATCGTTCAACTCAAAGGGATTCGATTGGACAACCCTCAGTTCTCCCTTACAACGACTTATGATAGTGATGATTTCAAACGTGTCATGCAGGAGCACTTCAAAATCCCCAGAGAGACTATTGATAACTTCGTTAGCGCACTCAGAGGCATGAACTTTTACGATGACCAAACCATGACTACCAGAGAGCTTTTTGAAAATTTTTTTCCCGGTCGTCATGATATTGTCCGCATGATAATGGAACCGATCACCTATGCAAATGGATCAACCTTGGATGACCCTGCGATAACCTACGGGATTGTTTTTTCCAATTTTCTAAACAAAGGTGTTTATACCTTTCAAGGTGGGACGGATAAGATTATTGGAATGATGCGGGCGGAGCTTATAAAAAATGGTGTCGATGTTCGAACTAAATGCCTGGTGGGAAAAATTGGCATCGAGGATAAAAAGATTGCCGGAGTGGTAGCGAATGGAAAAATGATCAAAGGTAAAGCTGTTGTCTCCAATGGTAATTTATTATCAACTATCCATAAACTAGTCGGAGACGAGAATTTTTCTGAAAGCTTCATTGAAGAGGCCAAAAAAGTGCGCCTCAATAACAGCAGTTGTCAGGTGTATATGGGTATCAAAAAGGGCGAGAAAATCGACTACATAGGGGATTTGCTTTTTACCTCAGAGGCGGAGAAATTCGATTCCGAAGAACTTCGCAGCAAAAATACTACCAGCCGGACCTTCTCAATCTACTATCCACAAACCCGGCCAGGTTCTGATATGTACTCCATTGTCGCCTCATCCAATGCCAATTACAACGACTGGGCAAACCTATCTGAAGAAAAATACCGTGCTTCTAAGGAAGAATTGATCCAACGAACGCTCGATGCTCTGGAGAAATATGTTCCTAAGATTCGAGATAAGGTAGACTACCTAGAAGCTGCCACTCCCAAGACATTTCAAAGGTATACGCTCCATTTGAGCGGAGCCTCTTTCGGCACCAAATTTGAAGGGTTGAAGATCAGTATGGGGCTTCCCAAAGAGATACTGGGGCTTTTCCACACCGGCTCCGTGGGGATTATCATGTCCGGTTGGCTAGGTGCAGCTAACTACGGAGTAATTGTTGCCAATGACGTGGACAAATTTCTCTCATGAGGGGCAAGAAATGTATGATTTTAAAGGACAAACTGCTATCGTTACTGGTGGCACTAGAGGAATAGGCAAAGGCATTGCTGAGAATTTTCTGAAGGCAGGTGCCAGAGTTATTGTCACCTATACCTCAAATGAGGCTGCGGCGGCACAATTTAAACAAGACAACAACGAGTTCGCCGAAAACACCGATATCCAGAAGTTTGATGTGGCTAAATATGAAGAGGTAGAGAGGTTTTTTAAATACATAGACACGAAATATGGAGGCTTTGAAGTCCTAGTGAACAACGCTGGTATCCGAAAGGACTCCGTCCTGGCCATGATGAAAGAATCGGACTGGCATGATGTGATGAATATCAATCTCACTGGGACCTTTTACATGTGCAAATTTGCAGTAATGAGTCTGATGCGCAAACGATATGGACGGATTATCAACATAAGCTCTGTGATGGAAAAATACGGTTTTGAAGGCCAAGCGAATTACGCAGCTTCAAAGGCAGGCCTGAGTGCATTGACTAAATCGTTGTCCAAAGAAATCGCCACCCGGGGTATTACGGTTAATTGTGTCTCTCCGGGATTTATTGCCACCGAATTCATCGAAGACCTTCCGGATAAATTGCGTGAATCCTACTTGGCTAGGATTCCCCTAAAGAGATTTGGAAGCACTGAAGAAGTGGCCGCTTGCGTTCTTTTCCTGGCTTCCAAAGAGGCGTCCTATGTTACCGGTTCTACTCTTGAGGTGGCTGGAGGATTATGAGATGGAGGAAGTTCTAAATGCTATACCCCATCGTCCACCGTTTTTGTTTGTCGATAGGATAATAGAATTAAGCGGAACAAAAATCAAAACAACGAAAGAAATAAAGCCCGATGAGCCAGTCTTTGAAGGACATTATCCCGGACAGCCAATCATGCCTGGGGCGCTTATCTGTGAATCCATATTTCAAACAGGTGCCATCCTGCTCTCCAAAATGATGGGCGGCATAAGCGGAGGGGTTCCTGTTTTAACCCGAATTAATAATGCCAAGTTCAAAAGTATCGTCAAGCCCGGCAATACCATGGATATTGAAGCAGAACTGGTGGAAAAAATCAGTAACGCTTACTTCATGAAGGGCAAAGCATCGGTTGGCGGCAAGACCTCAGTCACAGTCGAGTTTACAGTCACCCTGGCTAAAGAGGCATCCTTATATGATATATAACCGAGAAGTATAATAGGGGCATTGTATGGACTTCTTAGACATTGCGGATAAGACTTTTCTTGTTTTTGGGATAGCTAATAAGAAGAGCATCGCCTTCTCCATCGGACAGATTCTTTCTGAGACAAACGCTAATGTAGTCTATAGTGTTCGATCAAAAGAACGCAGAGAGATTGTTTCCAAAATCCTTCCCGGTTCTGATATCTTTGTATGCGACGTCGAACGAGAGCAGGAAATTAGAAGACTTGCTGAAGATATTTCCAAGAAGTATCCCAAAATTCACGGTATTGTTCATTCCATAGCTTTTGCCAATTATGAAGAAGGGCTTAAGCCATTTCACGAAACAAAAAAGAAAGACTTCCTGCAGTCGATTGATATCTCCTGTTATTCATTAATCGCCATTGCCAATGAGTTTAAAGACCTGTTGGATGAAAAGGCATCGATAGTTACCATATCAATCTCAACCAACAAAATAGCAGCCGAACCCTACGGTTTTATGGCTCCCGTAAAGGCTGCCCTAGACTCAACCATATGTTTTCTGGCTAAATCCTTCAGTTCGTTTTCTCAAGTCAGATTTAACTCAGTTAACGCTGGGCCGCTGAAAACCTCGGCATCGGCAGGAATACCAGGATCCGTTAATTATTACCTTTATACTGAAAAATTAACGCTTCGTAAAAAAATTCTAACTGCCCAGGAAGTAGCCAATACAGCAGTATTTCTCTTGAGCGATCGCTCCAGTGGCATTAACGCCCAGGGCATAATTGTAGATGCTGGAATGTCAGTCAACTACTTTGATAAGGATATTATTGATAAGGCAACAAGGTTGTAGTAAGCTAATGACTTTATTTCCTGTAGTTATGCCAGTTATCGAAGTTGAACATAAACCCTGTGGGAAAGAAAAGGTAGATTATCTAAGTCGAATTGCCCGAGAGGCGCTAAAACTGAGTGCCGAAAAAAGCGGAGTAACGCTTGGAAAACTGCTTAAGGACGAAAGGGGCGCCCCATGTCCCGTTAATGGCAATTACTGGGCTATTTCCCACAAACCTGAGTACGTGGTGGCGGTGGTTAGCAGAGATAAGGTCGGGATCGATATTGAAGAAATTAAGCCCCGGCCCGAATCACTCTTTGCTCGTGTGGCGAGTGATGAGGAGTGGGAGATAAAAGAAAAGTCCCGCGATATCTTTTTCCGCTATTGGACAGCGAAAGAAGCCATTCTGAAGGTCATCGGAATTGGTATAAGCGGATTAAAGACCTGTCGGATAATCTCGGTCCCCGATGAGAATCACATTGCATTGGACTATAACGGACAATTTTTTCTGGTAGAGCAATTACGATACAAGAACCATATTGTTTCCATCCTCAAGGGCGGCAACCAAATTGAGTGGATAATTCTGGAAGACTTTAAACCCTGAGTTCTAGAGCCCAAAGAAATTGAAAAGCCCAATTCAAAGTGGTTGGTCATTAGATATTTTTAGTATTTTGAACTTCATATTCAGGATTTAACTGCGCAATATCTCTCAGGATATAGTTTAGCCTGCTGTATAAAGGACTCTATCCTCATTTTCGTATTGGTATACTATAGATCATCGATTGTTAGCTCTTGGTTATGGAATTTTGAATATGTTTCACTTGTGACTATGAAATGGGAATGTTTACAAAATGGAAAAGTGATGTCACATAGGTATTTCACCAGCGGCTGGGATTAAACCTTGCCTGCCATGACAAGGTGAACTTTGTATAAATTCGGAATGTCAGCTTCCACAAAGTGCTGGTTTACTAAACCATGCTGTATCTTTCGCGGTATAACTTCGCTTGATGTATAAAGGCCTCTATCCTTGTCTTTGCGTTGGTTTGCTTTAGCCCATCGTATATCATGTTGAGCACAGGGATACGGTTGTGCTCCCTTTGTATCCCTCTATAGATAGCAGTGGATACAGTCCCATAAAGGCAATTCAAAATGACGAGATTAGCTATACCGCTGCAACCCTGCACAGCATAGTTTTTCGCCTTAGCCACATTTACGGTTACTACTGGGTCTATGTCATCGCTCACATAAGGAGCGGCCAGCGTAACCATATCCTCAACCCTGGGGATCCTGCAATCTCGAAGCTCGTTTTTCATCATTCCCTCAATCTTTCCCTTCCAGTGCATAAACGGAAACCTTCTAAGATAATAATAAAGGGCAGCGGGATATTTTCCCCTAGAAAAGTGCGTCTCCGGATATACCTCATTAAAATATACTACATAATCTGTAGTAGTCGGCCCAAGCCTCACTTCAGCGCCCAGTGATTCAAACTCTTGGATTATGTAGTTGTTAGACCAGGGGTTCATGCAGGTATAGAACTCTCCTACGATACCTATAATTGGTCTATCTTCATTCTTAGTTGGAATCTCGTCCATAGCTGCTATTGAGCGGTCTAAAACCTGCCAAAATTTCCCATCGATAATTCCAGAGGCTATCTCCTCTATAGCTTGTGCATAAACCCTGTCACTCTCCCCTTTATTTATTTCATAGGGGCGAATATGAAGTAACTTTTTTAATAAGACATCCGTAGCTAGCCAACCCTTCCAGATAGCTTCCGCCCACTTTAGTCCAAATAATTCAGTACCTTCATCACTGCGAATAGAGATAACCGGGGCAACTATAGGGATATGCCCCAAACCTAATCTCTTGAGAACCAATTTCTGAGACAAGGCATATTGACTTAACCTGCATGAACCATCAAAGTTAAGCATCATGAATGCTGCCCTATCGGGGTCAAAATCTTCAAGTTCGGTCATCTTGACCAAATCCCCTGTCGTCAGCAAATAGGGATGACATTCCTTGCCAGAGACGTATCTTCTTCCTATCTCTTTGGATAATTCATCAGGCTCGGGTAAAACTCGAGCATTTAGCCCCACGGAGTTGAGAGCAGCAGCCCAAATAACTGAGTGCCCAGATACATAGGGGATATAAAACGTTTTATTCAGTTCCCTAATCTTCTCCGATGGTTTGAAGATACTTATCCCACCAGACGGTCTGACCACACTGAGGTCCTCTTGCCTTTCCTCGGTTACCTGCGTTTTCGGTCTGCCAAGGGTATCAAGAAAGGCTTCAACCCTAGTGATCATTCCAGCGTCACCACTGTGCTCATCCACCTCCAGAAGTAGATAAGGATCATCTTCCATGGTTTCTTCAAGATACTTCCAGAAGAAAGCATCAGGACCGCAGCCATAATTGGTGATCATTATGGGATTCAAGCCGGGGTTATTCTTAGCCATTATCGCCGCCCGCAGAAGATTCTGTTCATTCTTCCAAACCAAGTTGGAGTAATGAGGCGGCAGTTCAACTTCATCCAACGGCAGTAGATCAAAGGGTATGGCTAGCATTCCTAGATGGCGCAATTTCTTGGCAATATTTAGATTCAACCCCAAATCATGAACATTGTAAGGCTTTCCTATTACCACCACGGCTTCATTGTCTTTCTTAAGGGTTTTAAGTATCTCTCGACCTCTTTCCCGGCGAATCCTTTCGAATTCGTCTTGAGCCCTAAGCGCAGCAGCTATGGCTGAGCCGATTTTCTTCTTTTCTTTTCCAAATTCCCTGCCTATCTTCTCCATCTCCACCTTAAGGTTCTCTTTTTCCTTTGCCATAAATATAGTAGGACTTATGATTCTTGCCTTATCTTTGAAAGCAGGTCTAAGCATGAATGGGATACCCTGAATAAGGGGACAGTTGTAGCTCCTGGTTACATCATCACTCTCCTTCTCCAGGTCAATAATGCTGGGCAGGAATATACGGTCAACACCTTTCTCAATGAGATTTGCTACATGCCCATAGGCAATCTTCACCGGATAGCAGGCTTCAGCTAAAACCTCTTGAAGTCCCCTATGAATGAGCCTTTTATTAGTTTTATCGGACAACACCACTTTGACTCCCAACTCCTCGAAAAATGCAGCCCACAATGGAAACTGTTCAAAGAACATTAGAACCCGTGGAATGCCTATTACCGGAGAATTCGGCGCAAATTCATCCTCCTTATAATAGCTCATGAGCATTTCTTCCCGCTCTTTGAAGAGATCAGGAAGAACCCGGGTAGCACGTTTTTCGCCTTTCAGTTCATATCTGTCACAAATACCACCATAAAAGGATTTAAATTCGCCTCCGATGGATACCTTCTTTATGTCGCAGTGGTTGGGGCAATGCTGGCATTCAAAGGATTTGACCTCATATTCCCGGTCTATGAGGTCAAATCCGACGAAATTGCTTTTCCCATACCCATGTCTCCTTTCCAAAGCAATCAACGCAGCACCTATAGCACCTGTGACATTGTAGTTCTGCGGAACCGTAATCTTCTTCCCTAAAATATTTTCGAAGGCAGCAAGTACACTCTTATTTCCGGCAACGCCTCCCTGAAAATATATCCTCTCGCCAATTTTTTTATTCCCTACCACCTTTTCAATGTAATTATTGGCAATAGAGTAGGAAAGCCCCGCTAAGAGATCGACTTTCGGTGAACCAACCTGCTGGTGGTGTATTAAATCAGATTCCATAAAAACAGTGCACCGAGTCCCTAAATCAACAGGAGCTTTCGAGCTGAAAGCAAGCTTGCTAAATTCTTCGTCAATATTTATATCCAATCTATCAGCCTGTTCTTGGAGAAAGGAGCCAGTTCCGGCAGCACAAACCTTGTTCATCTCAAAATCTACAACTGCACCGTTCTTCAGGCGGATATATTTTGAATCCTGCCCCCCTATTTCAAATATGGTGTCTACGGTCTCATCGATATCCAGTGTAGCCTTAGCCTGAGCAGTAATTTCGTTAATTACGAAATCAGCGCTGATAAAGTCCGCTGTAAAATAACGCGCACTGCCAGTGGTCGCCACAGCTTGGACTTCAATAAGGTCCTTTATTTCATGACCTATGTCTTTTAATCCTTTCTTAACTGACTCAATGGGATTGCCCTCGGTCATAAGATACTTCGTCGCTAACAGCTTCTTGTTTTCATCCAGAACAACGATATTTGTACTTACAGCGCCAACATCAACCCCTATATACACCTTATTCTTTTGTTGCTTCCCAGAAATAAAACATTCATCCAAGGGGGTAGAACCATCTCCGTTATAAATCAATCTCCTTAAATGCCCTATCTCAGCTTCATTGGCCTTTTTAGCTAAATAGTGCCTCAAGGCCTCCGTTGCTACTTGAAGTCTGATAGGTGTGTCACTCTGTTTCTCCGAGGCCGTGATTGCCGCTCCAAAGGCTCCCATGACCTTAAAATACTCGGGAATAATCAATTCCCCAGGCTTGAGTTCTAGCAGTTCTTCAAAAGCCTTAACCACTCCTTTGTTGGCAGCGACGCCACCTTGAAAGGCTACTGGTTTTACGAATCTCCTCCCTTTACCTAAATTGCTTATATAATTTCTAGCCAAGGCATAACAAAGCCCAGCTATTATTTCTTCCTGTGATGTCCCCTCTTGCCTCAAATGGACCATGTCAGATTTGGCAAAGACACTGCACCTGCCCGCAATGGCAGCTGGCTTTTCAGCTCTCGTGGCTAAACTGCTGAACTCATCTATGGAAATCCCCAGACGATATGCCTGTTGATCAAGGAAAGAGCCAGTTCCTGCAGCGCATATCTCATTAAGGGCATGGTCAACGATGACTGTCCTTCTACTTTTTTCATCCCGCTCCAAGAAAATCAGCTTTGAGTCCTGCCCTCCAATCTCGATAATTGTCCTAACCTCAGGATGGAAGTATGCAACAGCCTTTGCCTGACTAATAATTTCATTTTCTTTATCTACACCCATGACATCAGCTATAAGCTTGCGTCCGCTGCCCGTGCATACAGCCCCACACAGTTCAGGAAAATCTTTTTCGAGACCCTTAAAAACATCAATTAGTACTGAAATAGGTTGCCCCCTCGTCCTCTCATAGATGCTTTCTAGTAGTTGGAGTTCCTTATCAATTACAGCTATGTTTAAGCTGACCGAGCCTATATCTATTCCCATAAAGGTTTTGCTCTGGCTTGTCATTCCGATTCCTCGATCCTTTTCTTTACTGCTTGGGCAATCTCGTCTGAAACCGCTTGCCCACCCCGGCGCGCCAGCCAGGCTAAAGCTCCTGAAACGTCACCGCCGATGGTAACCTTAGTCCTACCATCTAAAGGTTCCAGGGTGTAGAAGCGTATTAAACTGGTGCCCAGTGCTTTTCCTTGCAAGACCACATTCCGCTCTGGGACAAACTCGATAATCGTCATCAACAATGTGACTGTCAGCCGGCTTACTTTAGCTGTAACAGAAAGCTGTGAGCCTGCTATCAAAGGTCCCTTAGAGACTCTCTCAATCTTCTTGATGGACGGCATCCATTGAGGCCATTGCTCAAGCTTGTCTATCAGCGTCCAGACTTTCTCTACCGGGGCATTAATGTCGATGCTGCTCTCAAATCTCATAGCTGTCGAACTCCTCCACTACATAGTATCCTCCAAATATATTATACATCAGCATACAATCTAATAAGCTGAACTCACTAATTATATCTCCTATCTCTCCATTTTGAGAACAGATTATCATCAGTGATAAAATAAATCTTAACGGATACCTTAAAATCGGTTTGATATCCGGTGAACCTTAATCAACACATGAGCTTTCGTAGACCTG
>SOHS01000015.1 GCA_004377135.1 Dehalococcoidia bacterium
GTGTATGATGTATTTAATAGTTTAAGTTTAGGTTATTACAATCTTCTTAGGATTCTGCTAGATTCATATCAAGTATTGGATGACCCAAACCCCAGCTAAAAATTTTGAGAAAGGAGGTCATCCAATGAGTTTTCAAGACAAAACGATCCAGTGTGCCGATTGTGGGACCGACTTCAGCTTCACCGCTGAGGAACAAGAGTTCTTTCAAACCAAGGGCTATACTAATGAGCCCAAGCGCTGTCCCTCATGCCGCCAGGCAAGGAAGGCAGAGCGGAATGGAAGTCGTGGTAACAGCTACGGTCTCCCACGCCAAATGTTTCCTGCCATATGCGCCGAGTGCGGCAAAGACACCGAAGTGCCTTTTGAGCCTGTCAATGGCAGGCCGGTCTATTGTAGCGAGTGCTACAGTAAAGTCAGACTGAGTAGATAATGCCGGTTTGACCATGAACATACACGGGCCGGGGATACTTGGCCCGTGTATGTCCCTAGAATGTGGCGATGTACCATCTCAATGGGCGTCTCAATACGTGAAGGTGATTCTCAGATTTCCCTGTTGTGTCGCTTTCAAGGGATAGTGCAAATGAGTGGAATTCTGCGCGCAGCAAAGTCCCACCGCCATTTTCTCTGCAAAGATTACGAGATTAAGTGAAAGGAGCACTAGTATGAAGATTTATGTGGGTAACTTACCCTATGAGATAACTGAAGAGGAATTACGTCAGGAATTTGGGACTTTTGGAGAAGTGTCGTCTGTAAACATTATAACAGACAAGTACACTGGGCGACCCCGGGGATTCGCGTTTGTTGAAATGGCAACAGTGTCTGAAGGTCAAGCCGCAATTGCTGGCCTCAACGGGAAAGCAATGAAGGATCAGACGCTTAATGTTAACGCGGCTCGCCCACCTTCTGAGAGCAGAGGTGGTGGGTCTTACGGCAACAAAAAACGCGGTGGCCCTAGTAGAGGAGGACAGCGAAGGTATTAGACTCCTTCTCATTCATTTCTGCCTGGTACACACACGATATATCTATTATCCTTGAGATGTGTAAGACTTAGCCCGATTGTTGCCACCTCGGCATATTGAATATTAAAAACTTAGCTGCCGCGCGGCTTTCCCTGAATCCTACACCAATTATCAGCCTGACATTAGTTAACGTTGGAACACAATACCGCCAAGGGTGTGCCTTCTGATCCGACTTTGACCGGCTGATGGATTGTCATGGCTTCTGCCTCCCATTAATGTCAAACTGCTGTGCGAGGTTATCGAGTTCGGTTCGGTGCTCAAACAGAGAACAGGCATAACGCTGGCGCTGGAGCAGCTGCGGTTGGTTGCGAATGGCGCGCATGAACGGCGACTGGCACGCAGCGATCAGGCTACTACAGCGGATGTTTTCGCGAGCAATAGACACAAACGGGCAGGGTTCGACGTCGCCCTGGGAGTTTATGTGAAGTGACACCCGTCCTGCTCCCGAGCAGCGATTTTCCTTGCCATATTCATCGTCAGGGAACTGGCTAATGACGATCGGTTTGCGACGCCTGAATTCGAGAACACGCTTGTGAAATGCGACTCGTGCGGATTCATCCAGGACCCAGTCGGGCCTCGGGTTTGCGCCACAGGGTACGTATTCAGTAAAGAATCCGACCGCACAGCCAATGGCCACCATATGGTCAATGAATGCATCGGTAGCTAGTTGATAACTGTTGGCAGCAGTGTTAGTGACGACGAAGCCAAAGACTGCGTGAGCTTTGCGGAGATGGCTAAAGGCACGCATGGCGGTCTCATAGGCGCCAGATCGGCGGCGCTCATCAGTGTCTCCGGCAAATCCTTCGATGCTCACGAGTGGGATGATGTTTCCGCTTCGGGCCATGCGACGGGCAATGTCTGGCGTTACGAGCGAGCCATTGGTGATAAGGAAGAATAGAAGCCGGTGATGTTGAGCTATTAAGTCGAGTATGTCATTTCGCAGTAACGGTTCTCCCCCGGTCAAGACAATGGAATGGATACCCAGCTCTTCTGCTTCGGAGAAAAGCATATTGAGTTCGTCTGTCGACAGCTCGTTATCGTCGGGCCGGCCCCGCGAGTAACAACCCTGGCAGTTGTAGTTGCAGCGCATCGTCGGGCTGACGGCTAGAACAAAAGGGACCGTACCATCAAGACGGCGCTGTTGTCGCGTGTGGCGACGTTGGGCACACCAGTGGCGCCAGGACATTCTGAGAAGGAAAAGTATGCGGCGCGGTCTGAAGCGCGCCCACATCCACATCGCTGCATAATTCACTTTCTCTTCTTTGGGCATGTAACTACTGCTCCACTATCCGGCGGCTGACAAATACCAAGGCAATTGTGAACACACGTTTTTGGTGGTATTGTTCACCAGGAGATCAATCAAAGCTATTGTAGCATTTCTATTCAAGTCCGTGCGGGCGTTGGATCTCAGTCTGATTCTGGCCAGAATACCAGGAGCGGAATCGAATTTATCCCTTAGCGCTTACTGTGCCCATCAGGGTCACAGATGACGTACAAGTAGGAAGAGATTTATGCCTTGACCGTGCTGTTAAAATGGAGTAAATTCAATTGGGAAATTCTCCATAATAGCCAGCGAATTTATCAGCTTATGCCTACACTTTTGTTAGATAGAAACGCCATCAAGACCCTGATCGAGATGTCAGACGTTATCAATGTGGTGGAAGAGGCTTTCAGGATGTGCGGCGAAGGCAGGGGAAGGATGCCAGCCAAAACATATCTATCCCTTGAGCATGGTGATTTCAGGGCAATGCCCGCTGCCTTGCCGGGGGGTGCGGGTATGAAATGGGTAAGCGTACACCCTCAGAATTTGTCTCTTGGTTTGCCTTCGATTATGGCTATCCTGGTCTACAATGACCCGGAAACGGGATACCCGCTGGCAATAATGGACGCTACTGAAATCACAGCCTATCGAACCGGTGCGGCAGCGGCTATCGCCTCCAAGTATCTAGCGCGACCAGATTCGCATACGATTGGAGTTATCGGTGCTGGATTTCAAGCGCACACGCAAATACTGGCTCATGCCGAGCTGTTCAGCCCCATCTCAATAAATGCTTTTGACGTTTCCAAAGCTGCAATGGATAGACTAGCTTGTTCTTTCCCACAGTTTTCCGTTAAAAATTGTTCCATTCAAGAGACTGTGGCATCAGATATAGTATGTACATTGACACCCTCTCGCAGTCCTGTTATCAAGAGAGAGTGGATAGCCGCAGGGACTCACATAAATGCCATCGGTGCCGATGCACCAGGCAAGCAAGAACTTGACCCCTCCATACTCAAGGAGGCAATCGTCGTCGTTGATGACTTGAAACAGGCTAGTACCAGCGGGGAGATTAACGTCCCTATTCAGAAAGGTACCTATAGTATCGGTGAGGTCTATGGAACACTCGCCGAGATAGCCGTAGGCAAGAAGAAAGGAAGAACAGACAATAGCGCTATTACTGTATTTGATTCGACTGGAATCGCGGTTGAGGACATAGCTGTGGCCAAGCTCCTGTTTGAGAAGGCTAAACGGGCGGGTGGTTATCCGTCCATTGACTTGATAGGGACATGAGGCAATAGGAGATGAAAGTAATCGATTTGCGTAGCGACACTGTCACCCATCCCACACCTGAGATGAGGAAGGCAATGTTTGAGGCGGAGGTGGGGGACGATGTCTATGGTGAGGACCCCACGGTCAACCGCCTTGAGGCGATGGCGGCGGAGATGCTGGGCAACGAAGCAGCGCTTTTCACTACGTCCGGCACTCAGAGCAATCTTACTGCGGTGCTGACTCATACCAAACATGGCGACGAAATTATCGTGGGAGATGAGGCACATATGCTCTGGTACGAAATGGGAGGTGCTGCCGCCCTCGGCGGTGTGACTATACGCACCGTGCCCAATGATAGTTGTGGGCATCTCAGTCTGGATGATATTGACCGGACAATTCGTGGCAAGGATATCCACTACCCAGAAACCACACTCCTCTGTCTTGAGAACACACATAATCGCTGTGGTGGAACAGTCCTTACGCCAGACTATACAAATGAAGTCTGTGATCTAGCCCATACACGCGGGTTAAAGGTATATCTGGATGGCGCTCGCATTTTCAATGCCGCAATTGCCCTCGGCGTACCGGCGCACGCGCTAGCCCGGAGTTGCGATTCTGTGGGATTATGCCTTTCCAAGGGGCTGAGTGCGCCGGTTGGGTCGCTACTGTGCGGGAGTAAGGATTTCGTTGAGCGAGCCCGCAAGTTTCGTAAGATGCTGGGTGGTGGCATGCGGCAGGCGGGGGTTATCGCAGCTGCCGGCATCGTGGCACTGGAGACAATGGTAGAGCGCCTGGCGGAAGACCACAACAATGCCAGACGTCTGGCACAAGGGCTTACGAACATCGAAGGAATAACGCTGGCCCAGGATGACATACCTACCAACATCGTAATGTTTGACCTCTCCCCAGAGTTATCTGTCGCCGAGTTTTTTAAAAGTCTCGAGAGAGCAGGGGTAAAGGTAGGCTTACGTGACGGCC
>SOHS01000032.1 GCA_004377135.1 Dehalococcoidia bacterium
AACCGTATGGGCGACCCTCAGCTGGCAGCCAGGACGATTCATATCGCAGGCACCAAGGGAAAAGGGAGTGTGGCGGCTATGATTGCACAGGTCTTGAGCGGTTCAGGCTATAAAACAGGGCTCTATACCTCCCCCCACCTGCATACTCTAAGGGAGCGTATTAGCGTAGATGGCAGTTTGATTTCTGAAGCTGAGTTTGCTGCTGCCATGGCGGAAGTCAAGCCCTTTATTGAATCAATGAAGAACGACTCCACCTTCAGGCAACTGACTTATTTTGAGGCGTTGACCGCGCTGACATTTGCTTACTTCAAGAAGAAGCAGGTGGACTTTCAAGTGCTGGAAGTAGGTCTAGGTGGCAGGCTTGATGCCACCAATGTGGCCAGGCCTGTAGTCTGTATTATTACCCCTATCAGCCTGGACCATACTCAGATTCTGGGCAATAGCCTGGAGGAAATAGCCCGGGAAAAAGCAGGCATTATCAAGCATGGCTGCTGGGTGGTGCTTTCTCCCCAACCACAAGAGGCAGCTTCGGTAATCAGCGATATTTGTCGGGAGAAGGAAGCGAAGGTAGTTCAGGTAGGCAAGGATATCACCTGGCATAAGATAGACGGTGACCTCCATCATCAATCGCTGGCAATCGAGGGTAGAACGAGTAAATACCAAGTTAGCATTCCTCTTTTAGGCGACTTCCAGCTTGAGAACGCTGCCGATGCTGTAGCTGCTCTAGAAATATTGGCTTCCGCGGGCTTTGCCATCTCAGCCGCCGATATTAATCAAGGGCTTGCCCGGGTGAAATGGCCCGGCAGATTCCATATCCTACAGCAGAACCCCACGGTATTGGTTGATGGGGCCCATAATGTAGCGTCAATGAAAGTGTTGGTAGGCAATATCAAATCATACTTCAGTTATAAGCGCATTTTTCTTGTTTTTGGGACATCCTGTGACAAAGACATAGCGGGGATAATAAATGAGTTAGTTGCTCTCTCCCCACAAGTTATAGTCACACAGACACTACATTCCCGCGCTGCCCCCCTTTCAACCCTGGCTACAGAGTTCAGCAAGCGAGGCATTGAGCCTGAAATTAGAGAAACTATAAGTGAAGCTATATCCCGAGCTTTGTCCCTGGCAGACAGGACAGATATTATTTGCGTTACTGGATCTCTGTTCGTCGTGGCAGAAGCGTTAGATTATTTCTCGAGGGGCTGAGTTTCGATAGGAGAAGCAAGGCCTTCCCTGGGTAACATCTTGCCCAGAATTTGCTGGAGCGCCATGATATGGCTACATGTCTCCCATTGAGAAAAGAAATGGCAGGTACAATGCCATTTCCCATTGGCATAGCTTAGCTTATGGTCATCGTTTTCACCATGGAAGACAGCGGTTAAACCTGAGAAAGTGACACGGCCTGGTTCTTGAGCATACCTTTTGGCTTTTTCAATCTTACCGATAAGGCTGGATCGCATCTTAATCTCTTGATTTAAGTATACAACAGGGCACAGAAAAAGTCCAGCATCCGTAACCAGATGCAATTATGCTATCATAGTAACTAGTTTGG
>SOHS01000170.1 GCA_004377135.1 Dehalococcoidia bacterium
AGCTGAAGGAATGGCAAGCAGGACAGTGGTTGATTTTGGAGCGCAGCCAGGTTTATTACGGCGAGCTGGCTAAGCTAGAACAGGTCATCTATCTTCTGTCTGGTGTGCCCATGGCCCTGTACGAAATGGGGCAAATTGATGTCGTTCCTGTTTACTTGCCTTACATTGACCGAGTGCGTGATGAGACTGGCCCATTTTATCCCGAGTTGGCCGTAACCCCCGAGCTTAGTCTCTATTATATTGGCTTCAACACCGCTCAACCTCCCTTCGACGACATTAACGTCCGTCGTGCCTTCTGTCATGCTGTGGATAAAGAGCGTATCGCTGAGGTGATATTGAGGGATATGGTAAATGAAGCTCATAGTATTTTGCCGCCGGGTATGCCTGGCTATAATGAAGCTCTCGAGGGACTGGACTACGATATAGAAGAAGCGATAGATCTCATCGCCGACTCGAAATACGGAGATGCCTCGAACTTGCCCCCCATCACCCTCACTGTTGACGGCTATGGCAATAGCATTCCCGGTTATCTGGGTGCCATCATCCAGGAATGGCAGCAAAACCTCGGCGTGGAAATCTCGGTTAGGCAACTGGAACCGGAGAATTTCCTTTATAACCTGAAACAAGAGAAGGATGAGATGTTCGTACTGGGCTGGGTAGCTGACTACCCCGACCCGCATAATTTCCTGGATATCCTCTTTTATACCGGAAGCGAAAATAATATCTTCGGATACAGCAACCCCACCCTGGATGCTTCGCTTGACCAGGCAGCTATAGAACAAAATGAAGCTGTCCGCCTGGCTATGTATCAACAAGCTGAGCAACTGGTAGTTGATGATGCCCCTTGTCTCCCCCTGTTCCATGGCGCCAACTATATCCTGGTGGAACCCTATGTCAAAGGCTATGAACTCAGTCCCCTGGGTATTCCCGACCTGGGCAAGGTATATTTAGAGTAGTTCTAGCGTTTGGACGGAGATTTATTCCTCGCATTGGGCTATTGGTCCCTTTTTATTGAAGTAGTGACTCTGTGTTGAGTTATGCTCAGGACTATGCTTACGTTGGGGTAGACTGTGGTGGTATAATGATAGGGGATGGAGAGGGAGGCGATGCTCTATGAGAAAGTTCCCGGCAGCAGGGTGAGGTGTCATGTTTGCCAGTGGCGGTGTCTTATTAATCCCGGTAAGCTCGGCGTCTGCCGTATGCGCATCAATCGGGATGGCACGCTGTATAACATGAATTATGCCGAAGTATCCTCGATTGCACCCGATCATATCGAAAAAAAACCTCTGTTTCATTTCTTCCCTGGTACCTCTGCACTCTCTTTGGGTACCTGGGGATGTAATTTCCACTGCAAGGGATGCCAGAACTGGGAGATTTCCTGTACTGATATCCCGCGAGATTCCCAGCAGGTGCTCCCGGAAAGAGAGATAGAGCTAGCCCGGAGATATAATTGCCAGGGCATTGCCTGGACCTACAATGAGCCGACGATTTGGTTTGAATATACCCTGGACTCAGCCAGGCTGGCTAAAGAAAATAATCTATACA
>SOHS01000172.1 GCA_004377135.1 Dehalococcoidia bacterium
TTAGGGCCTGGCGGCAAGGTCCAATGCTCCTCTCTATTAGGTCATCTGATAACTGTTCCAACTTAGCCCGAGTTAGGGTCATGGTAAGATGCTTGGGACCACTGGCATCGGCAGTAATAAAGGGCAGGTTTATCTCTGTTTGAGCTACTGTAGATAGTTCTTTCTTAGCCTTTTCAGCGGTGTCTTTCAACCTCTGTAATGCCATCTTGTCTTGCCTCAAGTCGATGCCTTGTTCTTTCTTAAATTCATCACATACCCAGTCCATAATCCTCTGGTCGATGTCATCGCCACCGAGGTGGGTATCCCCATTAGTTGCCTTAACCTGGAAGGTGCCCTCCCCTATATCAAGGATAGAAATATCGAAAGTTCCACCACCAAGGTCATAAACAGCAATGGTTTGATCTTGTTTCTTGTCCATTCCGTAAGCCAGTGATGATGCTGTAGGTTCGTTAATAATGCGCAAGACGTCAAGCCCCGCTATAGAGCCGGCATCTTTAGTGGCATTTCGCTGGCTATCGTTAAAATAAGCCGGTACGGTGATTACAGCATCGGTGACCTTATCTCCAAGATAAGCCTCAGCATCAGCCTTCAGCTTTTGCAATATCATAGCTGATATCTCCTGAGGACTGTACTCCTTGCTCCCCATTACCACCCGGCAATCGCCATTGGAGGCTCCGGTAATCTTATATGGTAGGCGCTTCATGTCGTCCTGAACAGTGCGGCTCTTAAACTTGCGCCCGATTAGGCGCTTTATGCTGAATATAGTATTCTCAGGATTGACTACTGCCTGGCGCTTGGCTAACTCGCCTACCAATCTTTCCCCACCTTTACCTATGGCTACTATTGAAGGAACGAGATTGCCGCCTTCAGCACTGGGTATGATCTTAGGGTCGCCCCCCTCCATCACCGCTACTACACTTAATGTAGTACCTAAATCAATTCCTATAGCTCTACCCATTTCTACTTCTCCTTCTGATTTGTTTGCGCTGTTCTTCTTTTCCTTCCCTTACCAACTGTTACTAAGCTAGGACGAATCACCTTTTCTTTAAATTTATAGCCTTTTTGTAGTTCCTCAATGACCATTCCTTCTTTCCCGTCCTGCTGCATTACAGCTTCGTGTAAGCTAGGATCAAAGGGTTCCCCTCGAGCTTCAATCTCTGTTAGCCCCTGTGCCTCCAGGGTTGTTTTAAATTTATTATAAATGAGCTTGATACCTTCAGTCCAGTTTGATTCCTCAAGATCAGCAGGGACTGAAGTAAAAGCTCTCTCCAGGTCATCCATGATAGGCAACAGGTTACAGATAAGCGTGCTATTGGCAAACTCAATAATCTCGCCTTTTTCTTGTTCAGTACGTTGTTTATAATTAACAAAATCCGCCTGGCATCTTTGCCAATTGGCCAAATATTTTTCTGTCTTTTCCTTCTCCTCAGCTAGAGCTTGCTGTAATGTTTCTATATTCTGGGCTTGCTCAATTCCCGCTTCAACTACGTCGTCATCCTCAGTCAACATTGGACCTCCTTTAGATGTATTCAGCCACAGAGTTGCTTAGCAATGCTGAGAAGCAGTTAAGCGAAGAAATGGCCTTGGCGTAGTCCATCCGTTTGGGGCCAATCACTCCCACAATGCCACTAGCCTTATCTAGTAACCCATATTGGCTAGCTATTAAGCTCAAGTCCTGTAATGCTGGTTCTGGGTTTTCTTCACCAATGACTACCCTTACCCCTCCTTTGCTAGATTCCTGGCAAAATATATTTCTAAGCCAATCCTCCCCCTCCAGTACTTCTAAAATTCCCAGTATTCTAGGGCTGTTGGTAAACTCCGGTTGACTCAGCAGCAAACGCAGCCCTTCAAGGTAAGGCTCACCATATTCTAACTTGTCTTCAGCAACCATAATTTCTGCTAAAGATTCAGACAGTTGCCTTTCTTCAGAAGAAAGTCCCTCTTTTTTGGCCAAGATCTCGCTGCTCGTCATCCCGGCATAAATAGAAGTAAGCTTATTAGCTAGTTTTGTTAGTTCATCCTGGCTAACCTTTCTACTGAAAGATAAGACCTGCCGTCTAACTTTTGTTTCGTACAAAACCACAATCAGCAAAGCCATGAAATCCTGTAAGGCTACCAAATCGAGATGCTTGAAGCGGCAGCGAACCGCCTTGGGAGTGGTTATTACTACCAGGTTGTGAACAATGTGCGACAAAAGGGCTGCCACCGTTTTTAGCCGTTGCTGTAGCTCCTTTTTTGCCTCCTGAGATATCTGATGAATTAGATACTGCTCAACACGGGGAAGTTCAATCTCTTCCCCTATCAATTCCACATAGTAGCGGTAAGCCTTATCAGTAGGTATGCTTCCGGCTGAACGGTGAGGGTGAATAATATATCCTTCTTGTTCTAAGTATGCTGTGTCATTGCGAATGGTAGCCGGGCTTACCTTCAAACCATACTTTTCTACGATAGCATTTGAAGCTACTGGTACTGCTTTGGTGATATAATCTTCAATTATCACCCTGAGAACGGTTTCTCTTCTTTCCCTTAAAGCCATTTAGCACTCTTCCCTTTTAATTGCTAAATAAGTTAATTTATCACCATAAACACGTTCTGTCAATTGTGTTGCAGGAACCCACTTGGATGGGTTTTTCTTATTGACCGGGAATGAAATATCAAGTACTATTATAACACAAAAGTGAAAACCGCAAAGGCGTTTTCCTTGGCACAACGTGATAGCAAAATAGCTCAAATTCTAAGCTCGGAGGCAGCGAGACAAGCAAGCACCATAAATCTTATCGCCTCTGAAAACCATGCCAGCCGGGCAGTGCTTGAGGCTCAAAGCTCGGTACTAACTGACAAATATGCTGAAGGATACCCTGGCCATCGCTATTATGGCGGTTGCGTATACATAGACGAAATTGAAAATTTAGCTATCGAAAGGGCTCAAAAGCTCTTTAAAGCCGACCATGCCAACGTCCAAGCTCATAGTGGCAGTCAAGCCAACATGGCAGCCTATTCAATTCTATTGGAACACGGAGATACTGTTATGGGGATGAGCCTCAGCCATGGCGGGCATCTCACCCATGGCTCTGAGGTCAATTTCTCCGGGAAGTGGTATAACTTTGTCCCTTACGGAGTCGATCATAAGACCGAGATGCTCAACTACGATGAAATCGAAAGATTAGCTCTGGAGCATAAACCCAGGTTGATAATAGCTGGGGCGAGTAGTTATTCTCGTATTATTGATTTTGAGAGGCTTCGCTATGTAGCTGACAAGGTGGGTGCCAAGTTATTGGTTGACATGGCTCACATAGCAGGGATAATAGCCGCTGGACTTCATCCCTCCCCTATATCCTTTGCTCAGGTTACTACTGCTACCACACAGAAGACCTTGCGGGGCCCCAGGGGTGGCTTTATTTTATGTGATAAAGAGATGGCTTCAGCTATTGATGCCGCAGTTTTCCCCGGGATGCAAGGGGGTCCTTCCATGCATATCATCGCCGCCAAAGCTGTGTGCTTCTTTGAAGCTATGCAACCCGAGTTTGTCGATTACCAGAAGTCAGTGCTGGAAAATGCCCGAGTGTTGGCTTCCGAACTCCAGAAACATGCGATGCGTATTGTTTCTGGTGGCACAGATAACCACATTGTCCTCGTTGACCTTTCCCCTCGGGGGATAAGCGGCAAGGATGCTGAGGAAGCCTTAGGGGCAGCGGGCATCTCGATAAATAGAAATACCATTCCTTTTGACCCCAAGCCCCCAATGATTACGAGCGGTATCAGGCTGGGCACCCCGGCGGTGACCACGAGAGGTTTTGGCATAGAGGAGATGAAGCGTATTGCTTCTCTTATTGTCAAGGTGCTTTCTCCTTCGGGGGATAAGCGTGCACAAGAACAGGTCTGCCAGGAAGTACGAGAGATATGCCAACGGTTTCCCATTCCTGGGCTGGCATGAGCCATCTCTTCCTAGCTTAATTTTCTAGTTGGACCAATTTCTTTACTTGCTTTGCCAACCCTTACCAAGAAACAGCGATGATTTCATGCTATAATCAAGTTAGTCTTCAAATAGCTAAGAGGTGATGATGGACGAACTAAAAGTTTTCAGCGGCACTGCTCACCCTGCCTTAGCAGGGTCCGTGTGTGAATACTTAGGCATACCTCTGGGGGAGGTTGAGGTCTTCGAGTTTAGCAACGAGAACATTTTTGTGCGTATCCTGGAAAATGTTCGGGAACGGGACGTTTTCATCATTCAGCCTATTTGCTCTCCAGTTAATAAAAGCATGGTCGAGTTACTTATTATGCTCGATGCCTTCAGGCGAGCTTCAGCAGGGCGAATTACCGCTGTCGTTCCCTATTATGGCTATAGCCGTACCGATAAGAAAGACCAGCCCAGGGTTCCTATCACTGCTCGCCTGATTGCCGACCTGATTACTACCGCTGGAGCTAATAGATTGCTCACGGTGGACCTTCACGCCCCTCAAATTCAAGGGTTCTTCACCATACCTGTGGATGAGCTCACCGCGCGGCCCATGTTGGCCCAATACTTCAAGGAAAAAGCTCTGGATAACCTGGTAGTGGTTGCTACTGATATTGGTATTTCCAAGGTAGCCCGCGATGTGGCTGCTAAACTTGAAGCCCCGCTGGCTATCATGGAAAAAAGGCGCCTGGGAAATGTCGATTCCGCTGAAACACTCAACGTAATTGGTGAAGTTGATGGAATGCGTGCCCTGACGGTTGATGATGAGATTGATACTGCTGGTTCTCTGGTCGGGGTGGCGAATGCTCTCTTAGAGCATGGCGCTACCGAGGTTTATGCTTGCTGTACTCACCCCGTTTTCTCCGGTTCCGCTATCCAGAGGATAGCCACCAGCCCTGTGAAAGAGGTAATAGTTACCGATACCATACCTGTTAGTGACGATAAGAAACTGGACAAGATCACAGTCCTGTCTATAGCTTCGCTTATTGGCGAAGCCATTCATCGTATTCACACCGGCTTATCGGTGGGAGCGATGTTTGAGTGATAATAGAGTAGTCAGCAGTTAGCTGAAAACAGAGGGCTGATAGCCGAAAATGTTTAAGTGGCTTAGCAATCTGGTTGATTCCAACGAAAAAGAACTGAAACGTCTTCAACCTCTGGTTGACGATATAAACTCATTGGAGCCTGAGTTTGAAAAGCTCACCGACGAAGAGCTTCAGGCCAAAACCGATGAATTTAAGGCCCGTCTAGCCGATGATGAAAGCTTGGATGAGGTTTTGCCCGAGGCTTACGCTGCTGTCAGAGAAGCAGCCAAGCGAACCATAAGACAGCGGCATTTTGATGTCCAGTTAATGGGAGGAATCATCCTCCACCAGGGTAAGATAGCCGAGATGAAAACCGGTGAGGGAAAAACCCTGGTCGCTACCTTGCCTCTCTACTTCAATGCCCTCACCGGGCAGGGCAGCCATCTGATTACCGTTAATGATTATCTTGCCAAGCGGGACTGCCACTGGATGGGCCCTATTTACAACGCCCTGGGTGTAAGCGTATCCTGCATCAATGCCCAGCAAACAGTCGATCAAACTGCCCCTTCCCATATGTATGACCCCAGCTACGAGTCGGAGGACCAGAAGTGGAATTTTCTCCGCCCTGTCACCCGCCGCCAGGCTTATGAGGCAGATATAATTTATGGCACCAATAACGAGTTTGGCTTTGATTACCTCAGAGATAATATGGTCCTGGATTTGTCTCAATGCGTGCAGCGTCCCTTAAACTATGCCATAGTCGATGAAGTTGATAACATCCTTATTGACGAAGCCCGTACACCACTCATTATTAGCGGTGCCGCCGAAGAAGCAACTAAGAGATATTATACCTTCGCCCAACTAGTTTCCCGCCTTGACAGAGACACAGATTATACTATTGACGAGCGTACGCGAACTACCAACCTTACCGAAATCGGCATGACCAAGATGGAGAAGATGCTCAAGCGGGAAAGCTTGCTCAAAGCACCTGACCTTTATGACCCCTCTAATTACTTTCTCACTCAATATCTGGAGAGCGCCCTTAAGGCTCGTGTCTTGTTCAAGAGGGACAAGGACTATGTGGTTAAGGATGGACAGGTCATCATCGTGGATGAGTTCACCGGCAGATTGATGTTCGGCAGGAGATATTCTGAGGGACAGCATCAGGCCATCGAGGCCAAGGAGAGGGTAAAGATTCAGCGAGAATCAGTTACCCTGGCAACCATCACCTTCCAGAACTACTTCCGCATGTATCAAAAACTGGCAGGTATGACCGGTACCGCCATCACTGAAGCTGAAGAGTTCCACAAGATTTACAATCTGGAAGTGGTGATCATACCCACAAACAAGCCCTTGATTCGCACTGAATACCCCGACCAGATTTACAAAGACGAGAAAACCAAGTTTACCGCTGTGACCGGGGAAATCAAGCAATTAAATGACCAAAAAAGGCCTGTTCTTATCGGCACAACCTCTATTGAGAAATCGGAGTATCTATCTGACCTCCTGAATAGAAATGGCGTTCCCCATCAAGTATTGAATGCCAAGCATCATGAAAAGGAGGCAGTTATAATCGCTCAAGCCGGGCGTATAGAAGCAGTAACCGTGGCTACAAACATGGCCGGACGAGGCGTGGATATTATACTTGGTGGCAATCCTGAGGGGCGTGATGAAGCAGAATGGCAGGAAGAACATAACAAGGTGGTTGAGCTCGGCGGGCTTCACATTGTAGGTACTGAACATCACGAAGCCAGGCGCATTGATAATCAGCTCCGGGGAAGGGCAGGAAGGCAGGGAGACCCTGGTAGTTCTCGTTTTTATGCTTCCTTAGAAGATGAAATTCTTCGCCGCTTTGGTGGTGAACGTGTTAAGGGAATTATGCAGTGGGCAGGTATGGATGAAAATAGCCCCATTGAGCATTCCTTTGCCACTAAGGCTCTGACCAATTCCCAGGTCCAGACCGAAGGCTACCATTTCAATATTCGTAAACACCTTGTGGAATATGACGACGTCATTAACAGGCACCGCGAGGTGATTTACGCCGAGAGGAGAAAAATACTCAGTGGCGCTGACCTTAAGGCTAATATAATATCCATGGTCCAGGATGAAATCCAGAGCCTGGTAGGCAGGCATCTCAGCAAGGCTAGCTACGAGCTGGAAGAAGAACAATCTAATTTATCTGGCTTACTTGAGGATATATCCACCATCTTCCCCCTGCCTCCGCAGTTCAGAAGCGATGGGTTTTCCGAGCTCAACGACAAGCAAATCACAGAAAAGTTGACTGATTATGCCATCGAGCTTTACAACCAGCGGGAGCAAGAGCTGGGCCCTGATAATATGCGGATAGCGGAGCGATTGGTAATGTTGCGAGTTATCGACCTGTTATGGAAGGACCACCTTACTGACATGGATCACCTGCGTCAGGGGATAAGTCTGCGGGCTGTCGGTCAGGAACAACCGTTGATGGTGTATAAGAGAGAAGGCCATGCCTCTTTTGAGGCCCTCTTAGCTAGCATTCAGCATGACGTTGCCCATAGCATTTACCGCGTCGGTATTGCCAAGGAAGCTCCCAAAAAGAAGGAGGCGGTTCCGGTGGGCAAGAAAGTTGGGCGTAATGACCCCTGCCCGTGCGGCTCAGGCAGGAAATACAAACATTGCTGCGGGAAATAATTAGTCTCCTCTCCATTGACGAGAGAGGATGGAGGTGAAGGTAAAATGCCAATTTATGAGTATAAATCAAAAAACGGTGTTCACTGCAAGTTGTGTACGAATAAGTTCGAGGTGAGGCAAAGGATAAATGATGAACCGCTAACAAGATGCCCCGAATGCGGCGCCGAGATAAGGAGGCTCTTTTCTCGCCCATTCCTAGGCCGAAGAGAATCCTTTAGCCATGAAGGCGCCTTCAATTATATGGAGGACGAGGCTGACGAATTAGAACTGGAGGAAAACCTTGCCGAAGACGAAGTCTGGGAGTGAGGGAATGGATAGGGGAAAAGGTTAGGGCATAGATAGCATTTGCTGTTTATCTTGGCACTGTTCGGCAGTTACCGATTGGTGCTAGAAAGGGAATTGGTTATGCGTAATGAGAAACTGAGAGAGAGAAAGCAGATTCGTGATACCGATATGCCTACCGGTGTTGACTTGCTCCACGAAGCAACCTTAAACAAGGGGACAGCGTTTACCGAAGAGGAGCGGCAGGCGTTAGGACTCGAGGGACTTTTACCGCCATATGTCAATTCTCTGGAAACACAGGTTATACGGGTTATGGAAAATTTCCATAAAAAGCCAACGGATTTGGAAAAGTATATCTATCTTATGAGCCTCCTGGACCGAAATGAAACCTTGTTCTACCGGGTGGTTATGGACAAAACCGAGGAAATGATGCCTATTGTTTATACTCCCACAGTAGGCCGGGCGTGTCAGGAATATGGTCACATTTTTAGGAGACCCCGGGGCATCTTTATTTCGACCAAGGACAAGGGGCAAGTGATTGATGTCTTAAGGAATTGGCCAAGTAAGGATGTGCGCATTATAGTGGTCACCGATGGTGAACGGATTCTGGGTCTGGGAGACCTGGGCGCCAATGGAATGGGCATTCCCGTGGGGAAACTTTGCCTCTACACTGCCTGCGCTGGAGTTTGCCCTGGGCTATGTCTCCCGGTGACACTCGATGTGGGGACAAACAATGAGGAACTGCTAAACGATGTTCTCTACGTCGGCCTCAGACAGCGCCGCCTTAGTAGAGAACTCTATGACGACCTGGTCGAAGAATTTATCACGGCAGTGCAGGAACTCTACCCCCATGTTCTTATCCAGTTTGAAGACTTCGCCACTGGCAACGCACTTCGCCTGTTGAATAAATATCGGGACCGAGTTTGTACTTTTAATGACGACATACAGGGGACGGGAGTTGTAGGGCTAGCGGGCTTGTATTCAGCCATGCGAATTGTGGGGGGCAAGTTGAGGGATCAAAAAATTCTGTTCCTCGGTGCCGGTGAAGCTGGTATAGGAATTGGCAATATAATTAGCTCTGCGTTGGTTGCCGATGGGCTGTCTGAGCAAGAGGCAAGAAAGCGGTGCTGGTTTGTGGATTCCAAAGGCTTGGTGGTGAAAAGCCGTAGCGATCTGAAGGAATACAAGCTCCCTTACGCCCACGACTATGAACATATCGGAGATTTTCTTTCTGCTGTTAAGTCACTCAGACCTACGGTAATTATCGGAGCCTCGGGACAGCCCAAGGCATTTACCCAGTCGGTATTGGAAGCGATGGCCGTTTGCAATCAAAGGCCCATCATCTTTGCCATGTCTAACCCGACCTCGAAGGCTGAATGCACTGCCGAAGAGGCCTATACCTGGACGGAGGGGCGTGCTATTTTTGCCAGCGGCAGCCCTTTTGCTCCCGTCACGTTTAAGGGAAAAACATATGTGCCGGGTCAAGCTAACAACGCCTATGCATTTCCAGGCATTGGACTGGGCATCATCGCCTGCGAGGCTATGTCTGTTACCGATGAAATGTTTTCTGTTGCTGCAAAGGCACTGGCGAATGCAGTTTCAGAAGACGATCTTGCACAGGGGCGTATTTATCCACCACTAACTAAGATCAAGGAGGTCTCCGCTGATATTGCTACCGCAGTGGCCGAGGTAGCCTATAACCAAGGTCTTGCAAGAAAACCGAAGCCCGATGATCTCTCAACATACATTAAGTCTCAAATGTACGAGCCGAATTACCGGCGTTACGTTTGATTGGAGCCTGTTCAGGGACTCTTAAATATTGTCGGGAGAGCTATCTTTTTAGTGCAGTGCTATTGCCTTTCCCAGTTGCCTTGAAAGCCGATAATTCTTTGACAGGTATCCCAACAAGGGAAAGACCGTTCTGCCGATATCTTCAGTTATCTTGGATTTAAGTTTCGGCTGCGCCGCACTCGCCTGCTTGGCCTTTAAGTGTCTCCACAGCATGGGGTAGAGCTGGTAATATCACTTCAAGACATTCGCGTACCGCCTTGGGGCTTCCCGGCAGGTTGATAATCAGGCATTTCCCGCGAGTGCCCACGACAGCTCGACTTAGCATAGCATGTGGAGTTTTCTTAAGGCTCTCAGCCCTCATCGCCTCGGCAAAACCAGGGACAATTCTATCCACCACGGCAAGAGTCGCCTCCGGAGTAACGTCTCTGGGAGCGAGCCCTGTCCCACCCGTGGTGATGAGCACATCTAAATCGTCTTCATCTACCCACTTAACCAGCTTTGCTACAATAAGCTCCTTTTCATCAGGAATGACGTCATAATTTACAATGCGTGCATCCATGCTGGGAATGATTTCGCGAATAACCTCTCCGCTTTTATCCTGACGCTCCCCACTTGCCCCTTTGTCACTGATGGTCAATACCCCTACGGTAAACATTTTCTTTACCTAACCTTCTTCCCTCGTGGAGTAGAAAGGCACCGTTCTGGCTTTCAACACAAAATTCTTTGCTATGAAGTCAGCTACCGCCACTGCATCACCCCAGGAAAGCTGGGCTACATCAATGTCCAATGACCCATCAGTAACGATGGCTGAAAGTTCCTCGGGTGAGCACAATAAGTCATCTCCGAGTTCTTTTCTGTGCACTTCGATTTTAGGGATTTTGCTTTTCCTGAATCCTTCGACAAGGAGGAGGTCAAACTCAGGGCCAACGATGGGCACAATTTGCTCAATATTAAGGTCATGGTTTAAATTCTTAATAAAGGCAAGCTTGCCGGGCGAGCTAACAAATATGACATCGCTGCCCGCTTGACTAAACCTCCAGCTGTCTTTTCCAGGGTGGTCTATTTGCACCCTGTGATGGCTGTGCTTTAAAGCAGCGATTCTATATCCTCTTCTTTTAAACTCTCCAATAAGCTGCTCCATAAGCATTGTTTTACCAGATTGCGATTTGCCCACAATGGAAACAATCGGCAACATTTTTTCCTCTCCTTGTTCCTCTCCCCAGTCCAGCATCTGCACCTTGATTATGTCTCCGGCCTTAACCCCCTTGCTACTTTCGGGGATAACAGCCAAACCATTGGCCTTGGCTATGGATGTAAGAATTCCCGAGCCCTGGGGGCCGGTGACGGCGGCATAGTATTGCCCACCACGCTTGGTTACCATCACTCTGGCGAACAGCCTGCGCCCATCGGTGTTCGCAATGTTATCCTCAATAATCGCTCGGATAGTCGGCTTGGCCAGAATTTCCTTCCCCATCATTTTTAGTATGGCGGGACGGGCAAATTGCTCAAAGGTAATCATGGAACTGACGGGATTGCCCGGCAATCCCAAATGAGGCACCTTTTTCTTCCTCTTTCCCTCCATCCTCTTAATCATCCCAAAGGCAATAGGTTTCCCAGGCTTCATACAAACGGTCCAAAAGCCAATCTCCCCATGCTCTGCCAGAACATCTTTCACCATATCATAGTCTCCTTTAGACACGCCACCGGAGGTAATGAGTATATCTGCGTCCAAACCCTCACCTATTTTCTCGGTTAGAGACTGAATTGAATCGCGCCCTATGCCCAGGATTTTGGGAATCCCACCATAGCGAGAGACTTCGGCGGCAATGGTATAGGTATTGCTATCGTGGATCTTACCGGGAGCTAATGGCTGGTCGACACCGATAAGCTCATCCCCTGTAGCTAGAATAGCCACAATCGGCCGACGGATAACCAGCGCATTGGAGCGTCCCAGGGAAGCCAGTACGCCTATCTCTTGGGGACGAAGCACCCTTCCTTTTTCAAGAACTAAATTTCCTTTGGCAATATCCTCGCCTCTATTTCGGACGTTCAATCCCTTCTTGGCTTGGCGCAGTATGCCGATTTGCGAAAGGTCACCACCGGATGATTTGCGGTTTACTTCATCGGTGTCCTCAAATCGAACCACGGCATCAGCACTTTCAGGCAATGGCGCGCCCGTCATGATACGAATAGCCGTACCTGGCTCGACTTCTTTTGTGGGCATGGACCCGGCAGCAACCTCTCCGACTACGGCTAAATATACCGGTGATAATTCACCGGCCCCACGAGTATCTTTAGCTCGCAGGGCATAACCATCCATGGCGGAATTATCCAGTGGGGGAATATCTATAGTGGAATAGATATACTCAGCCAAGACCTGCCCCAGGCAGTCCAGAATAGGCTTCCGCTGAGGCTCAAGAACCTCAACATAGCTCAAAATCTTCTCCAGGGCTTCTTCAACAGAGATCATGCGGCAAACTCCCAGTACTCCATTATAGATTATCTTTGTCCTCGCACCAACTCCCCTGCTATTTCTAACTATGCACGCCAATGCCTCAAGTTCAGCTTAATTTGACAATTAGCGACTTTAGCTCTATATTTTAACAAAGTAAGGAGGTAAGAATGCGAGAAAAAGTGGAAGCAGCCCTGGAACAAGTAAGACCAGTATTGTTAGCTGACGGAGGGGATGTCCAACTAATAGATGTCAAGGACGGAGTGGTGACATTAAAGTTGACCGGTGCCTGCGGTGGTTGCCCCATGGCAACTATGACCTTGAAGGGTGGAATTGAAAGGGTGCTCAAGGAACAGGTGCCTGAAGTTAAAGACGTAGTGGCCGTCTAGCCTGCGGCAGCATTTCAAAAGGAGGACAAAAGCGAATCGGGTTGGAGGCTTAAATGACCCAGGGATACTTTGTCTGCCACTCTTGTGGTAAAACGGTAGAGCATACAGAAGAGGAGCGACCGTGCCAGGTACTCAATGGTTGGCTCATGGTTTCACGATGGAAGGGTCCAGGAACAGTTGAGCATTATAATTTTTGCTCCTCGGTTTGCTTAAAAAGATGGACGGATACCCAGGTTCCTCAGGTCCCTGACGTATTCTTAAAGGCTTTCGACAAAGGAAAGGATTAAAAAATGCCCATCTATGAATATTTTTGCCCTGATTGTACCTTTAAGTTTGAATTGCTTCGCCAACAAAGCCAGGCAAACGAAAGTGCCTCTTGCCCCCGCTGTCACAATGGCGCCAAACGAGTATTTTCCTCTTGCGCCTCTTTTTCTAAGAGCAGTGAAGGGCCAGCTGCCCCGATTGGGGGAAGTTCCTCTTGTAGCGCATGCTCTGCCACAAGCTGTGGTACCTGCCAAATGTGACTCCTTCAGCGAGAAACTGCAAAGAGCCCAAATTATAGAGAACATTAAATGACCATTCTGTGAAAATAAATGCCAGGCATATAATCACATTGGTGAACTGAACTGATTGGGATAATATGCATTGAAATTAGGGGACGAAGTAGTTTACAATGTGGTAGCTTTATTTGCTGCACCAAATGCATGAACTTGGGGTCACTGAAAACATAGTTAATATTGCTTTAGCCAAAGCTGGTGAGGCTCAAGCCAGCAAGATCAGCCAAATTAACTTAGTAATTGGCGAGATGTCAGGATTTGCCCCTGATTGTATTCAGTTTTATTTCGATTCTCTAAGCAGAGATACCATCGCTCAAGGAGCAGTACTCCACTTTGAATTAGTGCCAGCTCAATTGCGTTGTCGGAATTGTTCCACGATTTTCACCCCCCAAGATACTCTATGGTCTTGCCCTGAATGCCGGGGCCAGAGCGTAGAAATTTCCAAAGGACGAGAGCTCTATATGGAAAGCATGGAAGTAGAATGAAAAAAATAGAAGTAATTAAGAACATTTTGGAGGCTAATGAGACCATAGCTAACCGAAATCAACAGCTATTGGATAAACACAAGGTTTTTGCTATTAACATTATGTCAGCTCCAGGTGCTGGCAAGACGAGTCTTATTCTACAAACTTTAGCCAGGCTGAAAAGCAGGCTGAATGCGGCTGTTATCGAAGGCGACGTCGCTTCCACAGTAGATGCCGAGAAAGTGCAGAGCGAGGCAAAAGCAGTGGTTCAAATAAATACCCGAAATATGCCGGAAAGTTGTTCTTTGATGGCTGTCATGATTGAGTCGGCTCTAAATGACATGCCCCTGGATAACATAGACCTGATGTTGATCGAAAATGTAGGCAATCTCATTTGCCCCTCCGAGTTTGCCCTGGGAGAACACAAACGAGTAGTGATTTCCAGCCTGCCTGAAGGGGATGATAAGCCCATTAAATATCCCCTGATCTTTATCGATGCTGATGCTGTGATAATAAATAAGATGGACCTTCTTCCCCATGTTGATTTTGACATTGCTGCCTTTCGCCGTTCCATAGAAGGACTAAATCCGAAAGCCGAGATTTTTCAACTTTCCTGCAAGACCAGCGAGGGGATAGAAAAGTGGTGCTCCTGGGTATTAGAACAAGCAAAAACCAATGCCGCAAAGCGGTAGAAGTTTCACATGCCTGGTAAACCTTATCACCTTGAGAAGGTCGATGCCAGGGCAATTAACCGATATTCTGCCTCCCTGCCAAGGTGAAAAATAGGGGGTCTTGACATTTCTGGCGGATAATATATAATCCATGGAAGGCTTTTAAGGGAACCAAGCTATTACAGCAAGGAATCAGCCTTGAAATAGAATACCTCTTAGCAGAGAGGCTGTTTACGCGGTAAAGCATGAAGTTTCTAATTACAACGGTTGTCGCTTATCTGGCTTATCTCCTTCTCACCATTGGTAGCGGCACCGTTTTTTTATGGAGTACTGCCGAGCTCGTCATCGGGGCAGTGCTCGCCGTGGCGGTTGGTGCTCTGCTCAGGAACCGGTTCATCGGCAAAGACCTGCGTATGCTGAACCCGCGGCGATGGCTTACTATCCTCGTTTACCTGTTCCCTTTGCTCTTTGCCATGGCCAAGGCCAATATTGACGTGGCCTACCGTGTCATCACCGGGCGGATTAATCCGGCCATCGTGAAGATAAATCCCAACCTGAAGACCGACCTCGCACTTACCATCCTGGCCAATTCCATCACCCTGACGCCCGGAACACTGAGCGTGGACGTTGACCAGAAAACCAACGAACTGTATGTGCACTGGATAAATGTTGACCCTGAAGTGCTCAAGGATATGCCGAGGGACTACCATCCGATATGCCACAGTTTCCCTGACTGGGCGAGGAGGATCGCGGAATGATTGACTGGCTTCCGGCGGTCATAGTTATGGCGGTGTGTATTATCATCGCCGTGGCACGCATTCTTATCGGGCCGGGAGCGCCAACGAGGCTGGTGGCTTTTGACACCACCAACACTCTGGTGGTGGCCAGTATGGTCATTGTGGGGATGATGTTCAATCATGCGATTTTTATTGACGTGGCCATCGTGTATGCTTTGCTCTCGTTCACCATGACGCTGTATGTGGCCAAATTCATTGGGGGGAGCAAGTTTTAACAGTGGCGCTGAACATAGTAACCTATATATTTATCGGCGTTGGCCTTTTCTTCAATCTAATCGGAGTCGTCGGTCTCCACCGCTTTCCCGACATGTACACCAAGCTGCATGCCGCTACCAAATGCACCACCTTTGGCTCCATCTTCCTCATCATAGCGGTAATCATGCAGGCCGCCGGAATCTGGGCACAGGGAGGGACTTCTCAGTCTGTAATGTGCATACATGCAGTGCTGGTGCTGGTGGCGCTGCTGGTCACCAATGCCACCGGCGCTCATGCCATTGCCCGGGCGGCGCATCGCAGCGGAGAAAAACCCGCCAGGGCGGTGGTGGATGACCTGGAGGGGAAAGAGAATGATTGAAGCTGGACCTCTGCATATCATTATACCGCTGGCACTGGTTGTCTGTGCCATATTCGTGGCTGTATTTCGAGACCTCCTGTATGCGGTCGTGGCGCTGGCTGTGCTGAGTCTATTGTTAGCTTTTCAGTTTTATCTTATGAAGGCTCCTGACGTAGCTATGGCTGAAGCGGGAATCGGAGCAGCTGTAACCACGGCTATACTTATCATCACCCTCAGAGCAACCAAGCGTATGGAGTAAATAATGAGACGAGTTACAGGCTGGATTGTGTTGATTGTTCTGGTAGCCTTTCTGGTATGG
>SOHS01000114.1 GCA_004377135.1 Dehalococcoidia bacterium
TCTAAATCCCCCTCTTTACAAAGTTTACGCTGTTTTTATCCGTGCTAGCATAGAAATCTGAACCGAGGTAAAGGAGCGGCTTGATATTATCCAGGTCGAGGACCTGCGCCGGAGTGAATGCTTCCTCGAGGAAATGTACAGCGACAATCTCACCGACTATCCAGAGGTGGTCCCCATAGAGCTTACTGTCCACCAGCTTGCATTCATAGGCAGCATAAGCATCTTTTAGAATAGGTGCCGTGGTTTTCAAAGGTCTCTCTTTCTTGATATTAAACCTCTCAAATTTGTCCATCTTTTTTCCGGAAGTGCCGCCGATAGCAGCGGCGAAGGAGGCTTTCTCTGAGGGAATGAAATTAATGCCGAACTCCTGGCTTTCAGTGATAAGCTGGTAGGTGAATCTCTTAGATGCAATGGCGATGCCATAGAGGGGAGGCTTAAGAGAAATCGAGCTATGCCAGGCGGCTGTCATGGCATCGTCCCTACCCCGGGCGCTGGCGGTAACTATAACTGCCACCTTGGGATAATGCTGGCTAAATTTCCCTATATCTTCGGTAACAATTTTTGGCATAATTTTCACCTCTTCAATCCAGCACCATTCTCTCTAGAACACCATTCTGGCTCTCCGCTTCTTGTCGTCTCCGGTCGTAGTCGGAAATTTCAAAGCTTCCTCAACGGCTGTCAGCTCAGCGGGAAGCTCCATCGGTGCCCGGGCATATCCTGCTGGCGCACCGGGGTCCTTTAGCCCAGTGCCGGTGACGATGCAAACTACACGCTTGCCGGAGAAGGTTTTCTTTTTGGACAACTTAATTAGCCCTGCTAACGAGGCTCCCGAAGCTGGCTCGCCGAAGATGCCTTCTTTAACTGCCGCCAGTCTATAGGCATTCATAATTTCTTCATCAGTAACACGGTCAATGATGCCTCCCGACTCATCCCTGGCAGCCACTGCTTTCCGCCAGCTAACAGGATTGCCAATGCGAATGGCTGTGGCAATGGTCTTGGGTTGTTTGACAACCTTGTCCAGTACTATGGGGGCAGCGCCTGCAGCCTGAAAGCCCATCATTTTGGGAGTGTGGCTGGCCTTGCCCGCGTGGTGGTATTCCACGAATCCTTTCCAGTAGGCGGTGATATTGCCGGCATTGCCCACAGGTATAAAGAGATAATCGGGAGCATCCCCCAGATCGTCTATAATCTCGAAAGCTGCCGTTTTCTGACCTTCGATGCGATCAGGATTTAGTGAGTTTACCAGTGTAACGGGGTATTTTTGGGTCAGTGCGCGCACTATTTGAAGCGCCTGGTCAAAATTACCTTTTATGCCTATAATCTGGGCGTCGTAAACAAGAGCCTGGGCCAGCTTACCTCTGGCTATCTTCCCTTTGGGAATAATGACAATAGTTTTGAGTCCGAATCTAGCGCCATAAGCGGCTGCCGAAGCGCTGGTGTTGCCTGTGGAGGCACAAATGATGCTCTGGCTGCTGCTTTCCACCGCCTTAGCTACTGCCATCACCATGCCCCGGTCCTTGAAAGAGCCGGTAGGGTTACAGCCTTCGAGCTTAAAATAAAGTTCACCACAGCCAAGCTCCTTCTCTAGAATTCGTGACCTCACTAAAGGAGTATCCCCTTCCCCCAGCGTAATCAAAGGCGTAGCTGGGGTAACTGGCAAGAAATCACGATATCTATTTAAGACGCCTTGCTTCATCCCTCAACCCTGATGAAGTTGCTAACCTCGTTGACCACTGGTAGCTGTTTTAATTGCTTAAGGGCCTTTTGTATCCCTTGTTCCTCTGCTGGATAGGTCATAATGACGATTATGGCGGTTTGTGCTGCCAGGTCGCTTTCTTTCTGGATTACAGATGAAATGCTTATGGAATTGCTGCCCAGAACTTGCGAGATTTGAGCTAAGACACCAGGGCGGTCAGGCGCGTTCAGCCTGAGATAATACCGTGTCTTTACCTCGGACATGGGCTTAATAGTCACTCGCTGGTTTAATCTTAGTTCAGGGACATTATGTACGCCGCAATAGATATTTCCGGCTATCGCCAAAACATCAGCCATAACAGCGCTGGAAGCTCTGAGAGCTCCAGCTCCTTCCCCGTAAAAGACTAGTTTGCCAGCTAAGTCAGTTTCCACCTCGACGGCATTATAAACGCCATCTACTTTAGCTAACTGGGAATCCTGGGGGATAAAAACAGGATGGACCCTCATCTCCACTTTGTCATCAGATCTCTTGGCAATGGCTAGAAGCTTTATAGCATAGCCAAATTCTTTGGCATAAAGAAAATCTTGAGCGGAAACATTTGATATTCCTTCGCAGTATACATCTTGAGGGACAAATTTAGCCTGGAAGGCCAAGTTGGATAAGATGACAAGTTTATAAGCAGCGTCTATCCCCTCTATATCATTAACAGGATCGGCTTCGGCATAACCTAGTTCCTGAGCTTGTTTTAAGGTCGAAGTAAAATCCAGTTCCTCTTGTGCCATTCGGGTCAGGATATAATTAGTGGTGCCGTTAAGGATGGCGTGGATGGCCGAGATTTTATTGGCTGCTAAGTCTTGTTGGAAAGAGGAAATGAGTGGTATGCCGCTACCCACGCTTGCTTCATAGCGAAGGTCAGCGTTGTGTTTCCCGGCCAGAGACAATAGCTCGTATCCATGTTTAGCCATTACCTCCTTGTTGGCCGTAACTACGTGCTTACCGTTAGCAATAGCTTGTTCTATATATTCTGTGGCCGGATGTTCGCCTCCAATGAGTTCGATTACTATATCTACCTCAGGATGAGAGAGGACTTCCTCAGGGCGGCTGGTCAATAGGTTGGGACCAACTCCTACCGGGCGTCGTTTATTCACATCGCGCACCAGTACTTTTTTCAAAATTAGGGGGACTCCTGCTTGTTTGGCCAGGTTATCTGCCCTGGTGACTAGAACCTCAGCTACACCGCTGCCTACAGTTCCCAGGCCCAGTAGGCCGATGCCAATATCCTTCTTCATTGCGGTGTTAACTTCCTGCCAGAACCTTGTTTACAGCCCACTCTTTCTTGTCTGCATCCAGGAGAGTCTCAATTGTGCTTTGCCCTGACCACTCTTCAAGCCAGTCGTTAAAGTGCTTGTCTATCAGCTCTTCCCTGATTTCCTCTTCAAGCTCACGTTCACCCCTATCTACAACCTTTACGAGCCAATAGCCACCAATGGTTTGGACCGATCCATCTTTAACTGGCTCGCTTACCTGGTTTGCAGTAATGTTGAAGGCAACTTCGTCAAAAGCCTGGCTGCCCATATCCCATTGCTTCAGCAAACCAAGCTCACCACCTTCATCTTTGCTTTCATGCTGGGAGTAATTCCCAGCTAATAAACTGAAGTTTCCACTAGCCAATTCCGTTTTAACCCAATCTGCCTCTGCCTCGCTGCCCAGCAGTATGGCCCTGGCTTTTATCTCGTCATCTTGCTTATCAGTAACTTCTATAAGCCAATAGCCAATGTCTTTGATAGCCGTTTTGTCATAAATACGGTGAATTGTCTCGCCGGGGGTAAGGTTGAAAGCGGCATTGGCAATCAATGTATTGGGCATTAGCTCCCTGGGCAGCCAACCCAGATCGCCTTCAACCGTGGAGTTACAGGAAAATTCCTCAGCTAAAGCGGTGAAGTTGCCACCAGCCTCGATTTCGGCTATTAGCTCAGTAGCTACCTCTTGGCTCTCTACAAGCATTACTTGCACGTGAGCTTGCTCCATCGTGGCATTCAGTCCGGGATCGAAGTATTCCCCAAGCTTCTCCCGCAGCAAAGTAGCCCTAATCATATCTTGGTATACCCTATCATTGGGCAAATCATATTCTGTTAGCCGCGCCTCTATTTCCTCGGTAGTAACTTCCATATCCAGATTTTTAGCTCCTTGCCTCAGTAATTCAGCATTGATAATATCATCGGCGACCTGACCAGTAATCATATCAGCAATATTATCGGTATTTTGGGACAAGTCGGAGATGGCATTAGAGGTCAGCAACTGTATGGTTTCTTCACGGGTAGCATTGTAAGTCTGCATATAGAAATCGAGGTAAGTATTAACGGTAGTATTAATGTAATTGTTAACATAAATGCCAAGCGTATTTACGAAGTATTCCATAGTAAAGGGGACGCCGTTTACCTCAATCACAACCTCACGCATGGGATCGCTCTTATAGTCCTTATAATACTCATAGCCCACCCAGCTCGAAATGCCAACCAGGAAAACGACGGCAGCGATTATCACAATTCGGCGTATTCTCATCTGGCGCTGCCATTTGGAAAGTTGGTGCTTAGTAGGGGCTCGCTGAGGTGTAGCTTTTTTCTGTTTCTTAGCCATGAATCATAAACCTGCCAATCTGATATTTTCCTTGATGCGCTGACTATGATAACATATTAACAGAAGTCATTGCGACGGGGTGTAGCGCAGCCTGGTAGCGCACCTGAATGGGGTTCAGGTGGTCGGAGGTTCAAATCCTCTCACCCCG
>SOHS01000061.1 GCA_004377135.1 Dehalococcoidia bacterium
GCTCGCTTGACGAAGTTCCTAACAAGGTGAAAACCCTTACCAGTGAACTGGAAGCAGAGCGTAAGAGAGTGCTTTCACTAGAAAGGGAGCTATCGCGCAGAATAGCGGAGGATTTGCCCGGGCAAGCAGGGCAAGTGAACGGTGTGACAATTCTGGCTGCTAAGGTGCCAGCATTGAGTATGCCTATTCTCAGGGAAATGGGCGATATATTGCGAGACAGACTAAAGAGTGCCATAGTGGTTTTGGCTACAGTTTACAACGATAAGCCCAACTTTTTGGCTATGGTGACTCCTGACCTGATAGCCAGAGGATTTCATGCCGGCGACATTATTAATCAAGTGGCCAAGGTTACTGGAGGGGGTGGTGGCGGCAAGGCCGCCATGGCTCAAGCTGGCGGAAAGGATGCCGCCAAGGTTGACAAAGCCCTGAAATTAGTTCATAAACTGATTCAAAAGGTTTGATATGCGTAGCTTGGGGTTAGATATCGGTGACAAGAGGACCGGGGTGGCAATAAGCGACGCCCAGGGGATTCTAGCTACTCCTCTAACCGTGCTCGCCAGTGAAGACGAAAATGCCCTTATAAATGAGATTCTCAAGCTTGTGGGGCAATACAAGGCAGAGTGTATTGTAGTTGGCTTGCCTCGTCAATTAGACGGCGAACTAGGAAGACAAGCCAATAAAGTAACAGCTTTCGCCGACAAATTATCATGGCAGGCGAAGCAAAGCAATCTTAACCAGCTTGATGTACACTTGTGGGATGAACGACTCTCTACCAAAGCTGCCCAACGCTTGAAGATCGGGGGTGGTGGCAAACGAAACAAGATGCGCTCCAGAGCAAAAAGAGGAGCCAGAAGTCACAGCTTTTCGGCTAAATCTGAAGTAGATGCTATAGCGGCGGCCTTTATACTCCAGGGTTTTCTGGATAGCCACCACCCTGAGCAATAGCGAAGGAGCTTAAGCGATGTCGAGATACATAGGCCTCATCGGTTATCCTATTAAGCATTCTATCTCTCCTTTTTTCCAGCAGGCGGCCCTGGATTATTATCAACTTGATATTCGCTATAAGGCTTGGGAGACAGCCCCTGCCCAACTTCAAGACATAGTGAATGATTTAAGAAAACCTCAAAATATTGGAGCTAACGTAACCGTGCCCTATAAAGAGACAGTTTTACCTTTATTAGACGAAGTCGATGAGCTGGCAAGTTCGATCGGTGCTGTCAATACCATAGTAAAAAAAGATGATAGGCTTCTGGGTTTTAATACTGATGCCTATGGTTTTATGGAGGTGCTAGACAAAGAAGGGCACTTTGACCCTGAAGGAAAACGGGTGGTCATCCTGGGTGCTGGTGGGGTGGCTAGGGCAGTGAGTTTTACTCTGGTACAAAGGAAGGTAGCCTCACTGGCTATTACTGATGGTATCTTTGAACGGGCCAGTGCATTGGCAGAAAATTTGGTGAGCTATAACAAAGGGACTTCACCAAGCTCAAAGGGTTTGAAATCAGATGTAAATGCTTTTCAGTGGCAGAATCTAAGCTCAGCCAAAACTCTTGACAACTGCGATTTAATAGTCCATTGCACTACTATGGGAATGAAGGATAGTCCTCAAGAAGGACAATCACCTTTGAGCCTGGAAGTGATTCCTAAGAACGTCTTAGTATATGATGTGGTGTATAACCCCTGGCCAACACCTTTATTAAGGCTAGCACAAAAAGCGGGGGCCAATATGCTCGGGGGCCTACCTATGTTAGTATATCAGGGAGCGGCTTCCTTCAAACTATGGACAGGAAGGGAAGCTCCAGTTGATATAATGTTTAATAAGGCTAAGGAAGCATTGACAGGAGGAAAGGGATGAAAAAAAGGGCAATCATTATTAGTGTGGGCGTAGTAGCATTGCTTGCCGCGATAATAATTCCGATTACCTTAATTCCCAGACCGGCAGTAGATAAAATTGCTGTAATCCCACTCAGTGGGACTATTACTATCGAAGACTCTTCATTATTCCCTGGCTCAGCTATCACCCCGGAGTTGGTGAGAGATTATTTAACGAAAGCGGAGGAAGATAAGGCAGTCAAAGCAATTATTTTTCGCATAGAGAGCCCCGGCGGTGAGATAGCGCCTTGCCAGGAAATCCTGTGGGAGATAGAAAGAGTTAAGGAGACAAAAACCATTGTGGTAAGCATGGGGGGCACGGCTGCTTCAGGCGGCTACTATATCTCAACCAAAGCGGATAAAATTGTTGCCCTTCCCACTACAATGACGGGGAGCATTGGGGTTATCTCTCAAATAATGAACGTAGAAGGGCTTTTAGAGAAGCTGGGTATCCAGATAGAAACCTTCAAGGGCGGCAAGTATAAAGACATGTATCGGGGATTCAGGGAGATGACACCGGAGGAGGAGGAAATCATGCAGGAAATAGTCGATGAGTATTATGAACAGTTTATCGAAGTGGTGGCTGAGGGGAGGGGGTTAAGCAAGGAAGAGGTCAGAAATTTAGCTACTGGACAAATTTACACTGGTACCGAAGCCAAGGAGTTAGGTCTGGTTGATGAACTAGGTGATCTGAATACAGCCATAAATTTGACAGCAGAACTGGCTGGCATCGAAGCTCCGATAGTGGAGTATTATAAAAAACCTGGGCTGACACTAAGGTCGCTATTAGGGTTTGCCAATGCTATCCGGGCGAGAATAACGGGATTGAGCGCCCAGGACATGATTTTGTTGGAAATCTTGAGCTATAACTATAGGCAACCTCTATTTCTATATCAAAGCTAATGGGACGATTTCGTTTTCTCACCGCTGGAGAATCCCATGGAAAGGGATTGGTAGCTATAGTGGAAGGGATGGTGGCTGCCCTTTCCTTAGAAGAAGAGTATATCAATAAGGAACTCAAACGCCGCCAACAGGGCTACGGGCGTGGCCCCCGGATGAAGATTGAAGAGGATAAGGCGGAAATTATGGCCGGCGTTCGCTACGGGCTCACTACGGGTAGCCCTATCGCACTCTTTATCACCAACCGGGATTGGCAAAACTGGCAGGAGCAGTTAAGCATTTCTCCGGTAGAGAAAGAGGCCGAGCCTGTAACCTGTCCCCGCCCGGGACATGCCGACCTGGCAGGAGTGACTAAATATGGTCTCGAGGACATCAGACCGATTATGGAAAGAGCCAGTGCCCGGGAAACAGCCGCCAGAGTAGCCGTCGGAGCTATAGCCCGAAGATTCCTGGAGGAGTTTGGCATTTCTATTCACAGCCATACCACAGCGATTGGAAGACATCACTGGGAACAAGGCGAAGTAAGCTCTATAAATTGGCAGGAGGTAGAAGCCTCCCCAGTCCGTTGTGTCGATGCTGAACTAGGAAAGGCGATGATGTCAGCCATTGATGAGGCTAAAGCTAGTGGAGATACGTTGGGTGGCGTTTTTGAGGTGATTGCTACCGGTGTTCCAATTGGCCTGGGCAGCCACGTTAGCTGGGACCACCGCCTCGATGGCAGGATTGCTCAGGCGATAATGAGCATCAATGCCGTGAAGGGGGTGGAAATCGGAGCGGGATTTGCTTTAGCCGGGCTTAAAGGCTCACAAGCTCACGACGTTATCGAACCAAATCCTCGTAGCAAAGCGAAGTGGCTTCCCTGGCAGCATGCCACAAACTACGCCGGTGGCATCGAGGGCGGTATAAGTAATGGCGAGGACATAATAGTCAGGGCAGCAGTCAAACCTATTGCTACCTTGGCCAATCCTTTACCTTCCGTAGACCTTCGCAGCGGTGAGGTAGCGAAAGCTCACTATGAGCGCAGCGACATTTGTGTTATCCCGGCCGCCGGGGTAATCGCTGAAGCTATGTTAGCCACTGTCCTGGCTGACGCTTGCCTGGAGAAATTCGGCGGTGATAACTTAAAAGAGACCCTGGCAAATTATCGTAATTATTTGAGCAACATATCTTGATTGAGCACTATTATCCCAGAGCAAACGAGGCAGCATTAGCGACAGTGCAGAGCTGTTAAAGAAGTCTCTAGAGGGGATAATCACTGGAGAAAGGGATTTCCTCGGCGTTCATCGCCGATAGTGGTGGGTGGTCCGTGGCCGGGATAGACAATGGTTTCATCAGGCAAGACCATAAGCTTTTCACGAATACTCTTCATCAGACGTTCGTGGCTCATTCCTGGAAAGTCAGTCCTGCCAATGCCAAAATTAAATAGAGTATCACCGCTAAAGACTACTCCATGCCCTGAAAGAGAGATCCCACCAGAGCTATGTCCCGGGGTATAGAGGACTTCAAATTGTAAGTCGCCTAAATCTATGCGATCACCGTCCTTGAGTAACCTATCAGGCTTAGGAGGTGACTTAACAGGGGTGAGGCCGAGCGATGTTAGCATACGCATTGGGGCGGAAAATACAAAGCCTTTCTCGGCTTCATGAACGGCAAACTGGGCATTAGTCTTTTCTTG
>SOHS01000141.1 GCA_004377135.1 Dehalococcoidia bacterium
AAAACCGGGGCCACATCAACAGCGAAGCAATTCATGTGATGCAGACCCCGGCTTGATTCAAGTCGCTTAAGCAAGGCTTTATGCTTCTTATTAGATATTCCCCTTCTTCAAAGTATCGGTAGGCTCGAACTCTTTGATATTAAACTCTTTAGCAAGGTCTTCGCATATTTTAGCTAATTTATCATACCCTATTCCCTTGGCAAGCTGAAAAGGCCCAATCGCCGAACCACCTCCATTAACCATAGCTTTGTCAATTTCATCCGGGCTCTTGACCACTCCTGCCTCGATCAGTTTTGTCGCCTCGTTAACCTGAAGGGCAATCAAGGTAGTGGGGTCGAAGTCTTCTTTCGCCTTGGATAAGTCTATCTCCGGCCTGCCTTTTGACCAGTCAAAAATGCCCTTTCCTGTCTTCTTTCCCATTTCACCAGCGTCAATCTTAGCTTTGAGCCAGCTGGGTGGTGTGTAGTCTCGAGAGAGTTTGTCAGCAAAATAAAGAGCGCTATGATAGGCAACATCCAGCCCCACATAGTCCATTAGTTCGTATGGTCCCATAGGCATACCTATTTTTCTCATCTTGGCATCAATTTCCATCGGGGCAGCCACACCTTTTTCTAACATGAGGTTAACTAGGAGTCCAATAGGCGCATTGATCCGATTATAAACAAATCCGATAGAGTCTTTCTCAACCCTAACCGGCACTTTGTTCATCTTCAGCGCCAGATTATATGCCACCTGTATTGTTTCTTCGCTCGTCTTTGCTCCTTTTGTGACCTCCACGAGCTTCATCAGGACAGCCGGGTTAAAGAAATGCATGCCGAGGACCTGTTCTGGCCTCTTTGTAGTTGATGCAATCTCCGTGATGCTCATATTTGAGGTATTAGACGCCAGTATGGCATGCTTTGGAGCGGCTGCATCAAGCGCCTGGAAAACCTGCTTCTTGAGGTCCATCACCTCGGGAACTGCCTCAATAACAAAATCAGCATCCTTAACAGACTCGCCAATATCAATAAAGGTCTTGATATTAGCCAGCATCGCCTTTTTATTTTCTTCAGTGATTTTCTGCTTTCCCACAAGCTTATCTAGGCTTTCCTTGATTCTTGAAAGCCCTCTGTCAACAAACCTCTGCTCAATGTCCCGTATTGCCACCTTGTAGCCAGCAAGCAGCGCCACCTCGGCAATGCCATGCCCCATATCACCAGCCCCCATAACCGCAATCTTCTTGATGTCTTCAACTTTCATACCAGAAAACCTCCTTTTATTTCCTACTTTCGCCCCGGAAAGCTATTCACCGGTGAAGACCGGCTCTCGTTTCTCGATAAACGCCATCGCTCCTTCAACGGCGTCCTTAGTTTTGCTTACCCGCTGTGAACCTTCCAGTTCTATTTTCACGCCCTGGTCAGTAGTGGCCTCAAGTCCTCGTGTCACTGCGTCGAGGATTACCTGCATAGCAACCGGGGCCTTTTTCGCTAGTGCACTGGCAAGTTCCTTAGTATCATTCATTAACTGCCCTGGCTGAGACACCCTGGTTATAAGCCCGATGCTCAAAGCCTCGGGGGCGTTGATTCTTGTGCCGAGCAGAAGCATTTCTAGCGCTTTGGTCTTACCCACCAGCCTGGGCAACCGCTGGGTGCCACCCCAGCCAGGTATAATACCTCGGTCAATCTCGGGCTGTCCCATCACCACTTTCTCGGAGTTGAGCATTATCCTGAAGTGGCAGGACATTGCCAGCTCGCAACCACCACCGAGGGCAAAGCCATTTATGGCAGCGATTACTGGTTTGGCATACTTCTCGATGTGGCTGAACACCCCTTGCCCCCGGGACATAGACTTCTCCCCTTCCGGCGTCCCGGCCGTTTTTAAATCAAAGCCGGCTGAAAATCCTCTTTCGCCGGCTCCGGTGATGATTATGGCTCTCACCGCTTTATCCTGTTCCCACTTGGTCAAAACCTCATCCAGTTCATTAAGCACAGCCAGATTTATCGGATTTGCCGGTGGTCGGTTCAATGTGATTATGCCGACATTCTCCTCTTGCTCTACAATTAAATTCTCATAAGCCATGAGATCCTCCTTGTTTTGAGATTATTTCAACGGCGCCGTGATTTCCTTAATATCGCAATACCACCTCCTTTCGGTTGAGCAGCCATAGGACGCCGCGCTAGTAGCCAGAATGAGATGTTAACACTCACAATAGTGACTTGTCAACGACAAAAAATAACGGCTCAGCTTTTCCGAAATCCCAGCCTATGGCATATCTCTTCCCTACGATCCAGTCACCAAGAAGTAAGTTGTGTCAGTTAGTTTGGAGGAAAAGTCTTATTGCTAAAAAGCGCGAAATGAGCATAGAATACTCATAAACGCAAGTATGCCTAAAACTAATCAGCTATGGATAGCAGATGAGCGGTACGATAGTCCTGGGCATTGGCAATCGGTTGGGCGGTGATGATGCCGCCGGCACCTGTGTGGTGGATATGCTCAACCAGAGGTGGAAGAGAACCAATGCCTCACTCTTCATTGAGATTATGGGCATAGACACCGGCACTGCTCCGGAGAGTTATACCTCGGTTATCCGTCAGCGCCAGCCTGACTTGTTGATACTGGTAGATGCCGCCGATATGGGCTTGCCCCCCGGTGCTCTACGCATAATCCCGCCAGAAAAAATCAGCATTTTGTCCTTTTCTACACACCATATGCCCCTTTCCATGTTTGTATCTTATGTAAAGGAATTCTGTGGAAAGATCCTGCTTGTGGGAGTGCAGCCGGAAGGAACAGCGATGGGTAAATACCTCTCAAAAGTGGTGCGCAAAAGTGTGAAGGAATTGGTTGAGGCTATTCTGGACGGACGGATAAGTGAAATTCCGGTACTCAAGTAAAGACGCTAGCTCTGCTCGGCCGGCTTCTCTACGGCTCCAGCATCTGGTTCTTTCTCCGCGCCCGGTAACTCGCCGCTGTCAACAACTACGAGCTCGTCGGCGTACTTATCATAGCTGGCCAGCAGGAACTCCTCTGTCATCGAGAGAACCTTGGGCGGACATATTTCCACACACTGAGCGCAGAAGCAACATCTGGAGACGAATATTTTGACCTTCTTCTCTTCGGGTATGAATTCTATAGCTCCTGTCGGACAGACCTCAATGCACAGCCTGCATCCGGTACACTTCGCCTTGTTAAGCGCGATTTTTCCACGAAATCCAGGCGGGACAGTCACCGGCGGAACCATCTTCAGTTCGCCTTTTGCCACACTGTCTAGAAATCCGATGGTTGATGCCGGAGCATATTTTGCCGGAAATTTGTTTGTCGCTGGCTTTAGGAAGAGCTGCTTTAATATCGTTCTTGCTGCTTCAAACATTTTTATCACACCATCGAGTCAACTGCTAGCAGTATCAGCCCAACGAGACTGACTAGGGTCATGCCTATTATGTAGACCCAGCTTGCCTGACTTATCTTAAATCGTGCCATTGCCGTGCGTATTACCGACATACTGATGAACATCACGGCAAAAACCTTAACCAGAAAGAATAAGCCATCCACTATGCCGGCGAGGACTGGCGTGCCAATTCCAATCAAAGGGGAGAGGTTATATGGAATGAATAGAGCCACTACCAATGATGCCATGGCAAAAGCCTTTATTATATCGGCGAGGTAGAACAAACAAAGGTTTCTACCCGAATATTCAACCAGTACTCCGCCAGCGATTTCAGTTTCAGCCTCGGCTGCATCGAATGGCACCTTGGCACCCTTACCGGATGTAACCACCATCAGGGTAAATACCAGAATTAGCCCGCCGACTATTCCTAGCGGGCCAACCAAACTCCATATAGGATATTCGGCAATCGTAGAAAACATAAATGGATTGGCGGGTGGAGTTAGCTGAGTGGTAGCGTGACCAATGCGCCAGCCGAGAGAAACTATAGCTATTGCCAGAGGGAATTCTAAGCTCATCAAGACGACCATTTCCCGCTGCGCCCCCACGGTGGCATATGGTGAACTGGAGGCAAAACCACCCACGGCAAGAGCAAGAGACGGTAGTATCAACAGGTATACTATTAATAGGGCATCACCAAATCCACCTAAAAGCGCTTGCAGCCCAAACATAGGTATGTAAAGCAGTAGTAAAGCCGAAGTTATCAAACAAATAAATGGGGCTGCCTTGAATAGCCAGGAGACAGCACCATCAGGTATGATGCTCTCTTTCATCATCAGCTTCTGCACGTCTCGGAAGGGCTGCACTATGGGCGGCCCCACTCTCCCCTGCATGTGCGCCACTAACTTTCGGTCGATGCCGCGGTAGAGCATGCTGAAAACGCCGCCGATGAACACCAGTACGGCGGAGCCAACAATGATAATCACGCCGTTTATCCAGATATTTTCTCCCAGTAGGCTCATTGCAGCAGCTCCTTCGTCTTTTCTACAGAAAGCCGGTGGAGTTCCTCATAGTCCACCAC
>SOHS01000173.1 GCA_004377135.1 Dehalococcoidia bacterium
GGCTAACGTCTATGTCTAAACGTCTGAACATCAACAGTGTCCCGGCCATAGTCGGCATCGTGGGACCCATTGTGGTAATTTTCGGGGACCTCGCAGCATCTTTGTCTACTCCCGGTTACAGCCTGGTCCGCAATTCGGTCAGCAGCCTGGCGTTGAAACCCATAGGCTGGCTACAATCAATTTGCTTTCTGGCTATGGGCTTGCTGTTGGAAATCTTTGTCGCCGGGCTCTTTTTCAACATTCGTAGAGCCCGGGGCTTTCATGCCGGCATCGTACTTCTTGCTCTTTGTGGCTTCGTGCTGATGTTGATTGCCACTTTTCACATGGATTACCCTGAAGCTACGACCATTGATGGAACAATCCACACGATAGCATCTTACGGTCTTGGCTTGTTATTCCCTATCGCCATTCTATCGCTCGCACCCAGCTTCAAGAGCACACCGAATTGGAAAAACGTCTTTGTCTATACGCTTATTGCCGGTGTTTTAGCTTTGGCTCTGATAATGGGCGCTTTGTTTGCTGAGCAAAGAGGCTGGTTCGGTCTGTATGAGCGAATTATAATACTCAACGCGCTAGTCTGGGTGGAAGTAGTGGCAATCCATTTTCTACGAATACTACTGAGGCAGGAGCCAAAGCCTCAATACTGACAAATTAACAACTGTAAAGCCCTTTGAAACCATATTACCAGGCATTGTCCCATAAAAAGTAACAATTGGGCGTGTTGTTTTGTTGCACACCTAAGAGGTAATGGAATAGGAGTAAACAATGGCTTCTGTGAAGGATGTGCTGGACAAACTCCAGAGCATGGCTCAGCCAGGGCATTTGGCAGGAATGGCTAAATATGGCATGACAGTGGAGCAAAGATTGGGTGTCTCGGTTCCTGATATGAGAAAGCTGGCTAAAGAGATAGGGAGAGACCACAAGCTGGCACTGGACTTATGGAGTACTGGCATAGTCGAAGCAAGGATTGTGGCTGCGATGGTTGGTGACCCTGATAAGCTAACTGAAGAAGAGATGGAGGACTGGGTGAAAGGCATTAATTCGTGGGATGTTTGCGACCAGGTGTGCATGAATCTTTTTGAAAAAAACCAATTAGCCTGGAAGAAAATTGTCGATTGGGCTGAGCGGGAGGAAGAGTTTGTCAAAAGGACCGCCTTTTCGCTGCTAGCTTGTCTGGCATGGCATGATAAGAAGGCGAGCGATGACAAGTTCATCGACTTGCTTCCCCTGATAATACGAGGGGCTACGGACGAGCGTAACTTCGTCAAGAAAGCAGTGAACTGGGCTCTCAGAAACATCGGGAAAAGAAACCTCAATTTGAACCGGGCGGCGGTAAATGCAGCGAAAGAAATCCAACGCCTCAACTCGAAGGCTGCTCGCTGGATTGCTTCGGATGCCATCAGAGAACTTGAGAGTGAAGCTGTCCAAAGCAGACTTAGGAGATGAACATTAGTCCAGATTGTGCAACTCGGGCAGCAAAAGCTTGTTAAGTGATGTGGGCAGAAGGGGCTGCGCCTTTGTATCCAGAATGACTTTTCTATTTGATATTGCTATATTTAGCGTTCAGCTCAAATGGAAAATCTAATGAGGAGGTGACAGTGGCAAAGAAACCATATCACCGGAAAATATCAGGCAGGAGGGAGCAGCTTGGCCCATACCCTATGGAAAAACTGAAAAAGGTTAAGCAGCCCACAACCCTAATCACCGACGATATCCCCAGATTCGACGAACGAGAGCACGGCTTCGCCCGCACTATTCGCGGCGATTTCGGACCCCATCTTGCTCACGAATTTGAACGTTTTATTACCAAACACCCTCTAGGAGCAGCCCTTGCTAACATGGCCGGCATCATGGTCCCTCTGGTCGACGGCGAGGTAGCCCAAGCAAAAGCTCCCCTCCCCGAAGCCCCCCAGGTCTTAAGCCGGCACATAAAGCAGCTGGGGTACTTTCTGAGGGCTGATATTGTCGGCATCTGCCGTCTGCCACAATACGCTGTTTACCACCACGACCTGGCCGGTAATCCGGTGGAGCTCAACCACAAATACGCCATCCTGATCGTGGTCGACCAGGATTTCGATACCATGTACGGCTCCACGGGGAATGACTGGATTTCTGGTTCCCAGAGCTTTATCGGATACTCAACCAGCGCCTTTATTGCCTGTATTATGGCCGATTACATAAGAAAGTTGGGGTACCCGGCCCGAGCTCACCACGTCTTCAATTACCAGGTACTGGTTGTGCCCCTGCTTCTCCTCGCCGGTATCGGCGAACTGTCCCGGCTCGGCATTGTGCTTAACCCATTTCTGGGAACCCGCTTCAAGGCAGCGGTGGTTACCACCGACCTGCCGCTGGAGCCGGATAGCCCGGTCGACTTTGGCCTCCAGGAGTTTTGCCAAAAATGCCTCACCTGCGCCAATGAATGCCACGCCAGGGCTCTCCCCGATGGCGAAAAAGTTATGCTAAACGGCTACGAAAACTGGCGATTTGATGCTGACCTTTGCAGCAAATACAGAGTTAGCAATCAGGGTGGCTCGTCATGCGGACGCTGCATCAAGCTCTGCCCCTGGAATAGGCCTGAAGGCTGGACTCTCGATTTAGTAAGGTGGATGTCGAAAGATGCTCCGTTCTTGGACGGGCTCCTGGTTAAGATGGATAATGTCTGGGGTTACGGCAAACAGAACGAGAGGTACAAATGGTGGCTTGACCTGGAGGACGTTGATGGGTCCTTAAAAATCCCCAAAAAAACGAGCTAAGGCAACCGTACGGCCAGTAACTTAAACTGGTGTGTGTAGTCCAGTGGTCTAAGGCGCCAAGTTATGGCCCTGGAGATCGATGGTTCAAATCCCTCTACTCACACCAGTTGCGACAGTTCCCGAACCTTTCTTTGATAAGAAATAGTTAATTCCAACTTTGCAGCAAATACTTATCTCTCACCCGAAACCCACAGAGTAATCCTATCTTATCCAGACGTGCTTGCCAACAACAAGATGGATTGGTGCTTCTTAACTCTACAGTATGGCTTGAACATAGTACAAAAGAACTATTGACTGTTCCTCAGATAGCCGTATAATAGTTCACATGGAACTACTTACGTGCGGAAGGCAAACTGGAAGAGACTACTATGAAATCCTGGGCGTTGCTCCAAATGCCAGCACAGAGGAAATAAAAAGGGCATATCACAGAATGGCTTTTCAATGCCACCCAGACAGGCATCAGGAAACCGAGGAAGCCCATAAAAAAATGCAAGAGATAAACGAGGCTTATGCTGTCTTGACTGACCCGACTAAACGAAGAGAATATGACGTTCCCCGGGGGTATGGTATCAGAGTGCCGAAGTTCAAGAGAGGCAGCAAAGTGAGAATCAATGTCAATTCTCCTTCATCGTATAGAGGCTACATCGGGTTCGTAGATAAAGAACCTGTTAAGGATGCCTTTCGCTTCTGGTATATGGTGAGAATCGAGTCCAGAGGCTTGACGACAGTGAGGCGCTTCGCTGAAGAAGAACTTGAGAAACCGGAAGATTAACAGGTAGACCGACCATTCAACGTTCGGAGCAAATAACTTTGACCCGTGTGTGCTTTAGTTTTGTTATTCGTTGGTGACCTCGAGCATATGCTGGGAAGTAGTATGAATATATTCAGGTTTTTTGGGACATCTTTTCGAGGCTGAAATTACCAACTGGATCTGAGCTCCTTTACATAACTGTATACTATTGTCGCGAATCTCTTCTATCATAACAGTTCAAAATTCTAGGTCATTCCCAGCAGCTAATGATATCCGTTGCTCCAAAATTGGCAGAACGCTTTTTCTTTTTATAATTCGGTGCCAGTCTTCGTAGTAGTAGATTCCCTGGAAGATAATGGCGGAGAGAATGCCGTAAGAGATCTCCGGTGCCAGAATGTAGAAGCTCTTTACCGCGAATACTCCGCCAATAATCAGGGCAAGAAACCAGTGGTGCAGGTGGAGCTGATAGTTCCGCCAGGGGATGATTACTGATCTGACAATTCCCTGTTTATCGTCTGACCGTCCGCTGAGGCACTTGGTGATGACGAAAGTGATAATCCAGCTCTTGTAGCAGAGTACACCAAAGAAGCAAAAGCCGACAATCAGGCTGGCGAGGACTATCTTCTTCCTCATTCAATCGTTCCTATTATAATCATAAATAGGCTAAAAAGTCCATTTGATATTACCACATTTTCGCCGCTATCGGAGATGCCCGGTAGCCTTTAAAATAGAAATTTACAGCCATATAATTGGAGGAACGCGAGGGGTGCTATAGCGTTACCGTCAGTAGAAAGACGCTAGTAAAAAATAGCACCATTTTGGAGCTAAAAATAGACATAAGCTTGAGTAATAACAAAATTTAGCTTATATGCCATCGTAGCTCAGGGGTAGAGCAGAGGTTTCGTAATTCTAAGCCAGATGTCCCAAAA